>JACMIO010000160.1 GCA_014381105.1 bacterium
CAACTAAAAACGCGTCCTTAATTTCAAATTGGACATTTGTTAATCCCATATTCTTGGCTTCTTCTTTTGCTGATGATATTCCTTCATGAGAAATATCACAACCAGTAAATTCGGATCTGGAAAATGCCTTTCCCATCAGATTAATGGCACGACCTCGTCCACATCCAATATCTAGTACATTAATTCCATCATTTAATCTAATGTCAATTTCAGGAATCAATGGTAATATCTGATTGGTTAGCTTGCTGTCAAAAATTCTTGCAGTTTCTTCTGCTTGCAACTGTTGAAACTTTGGGTATTCCGAATATGGAAGACCGCCACCATTCCTAAAGCATTCAACAATCTTGTCTTCTACATTACCCATTAGTGAAACATATTGTGCTAAAACAGCTAAATTGTCAATACCTGATTTTCTTGTCAGAAAGGCAGAATGCTCCTTAGGGAGAGAGTATTTCTCTGTCAACGGATCGTATTCGATGATTTTGCCCGTTACCATTGCACCTAGCCATTCTCTAATGTATCGTTCATTAAGCTTGGCTGCTTGTGAAATTTCCTGACTTGTCGAAGGCTTCAATTCAGCGATAATATCAAACAAGCCTGTCTTGTAGCCGATGCTGATCATGAGTGACAACATTCCACTATTTAGGAATTGAAACATCTTTGAGTCGAATTCTTCTGCCTTGGAATTATCATAACCTTGTTTATCCAATCGATATCACTTGAACAGTTCTTTCAAATTAAACATGATGTCTAGACAAATAAAAATATCTAGACTATTTCCATTCCCAGATAGTCCCCGTTGTTGTACCGTTTGGCAAGTATTTGTAGACATAAACTCCAATTACATTATCTAAGAATCCAAGCTTACCTTCTGGATTGCTACTAAAAATCTGGATACCTTTGTATGTTTCAACTCCATTACTATATGTATTTCCTACATCCTGACCTGCGTAAGTAGCAATATCGCCATCAGAGGTCGTAAAATTTCCTTTTCCCACACTAGTTGATTTACCATCTGCCAAATGAGTTGTTACAAAAGTAGCCATCTCCGTAACATTTCCAACTTCCCTCAAAACCCCTGTAGCATTATAGGAATCTTGAGTCTTGAGAGGAGTCGTACTAATTGTTATTGACCCTATACTGTTATGACTGGTTTCAAAAAACATTGGAGTGCCAAAGAAATTACTCAGATTGTCAAAAGTCTGAGAATTGACTATATCCTTACTAATCGTTACATTTGATTCTGTATTATTACTCAATTGGTCTTGCGCGTAAGTATTTTGCACTAGTATGCCTAATGAGGTTACCGATAGAGCTATGGACACAAGCAAAAATAATAAAACGCAACCCTTTATCCTGTTTTGCATTATTACTAGTGGTCATTTGGATTTTATATGTTTTGCACTATCTCTTCAGGGTTTTGTTCTAAATTTCACCTGATATCTAATAGCATTATTACCTTTTCATCCATTCTCTTTCTTCAAGGCATCCTATCAGTCTTGTCATCTGTTCCACTCTAACTTTACCCCCTACATCATTATGACAAGTTTCAAAGTGTTTCAACAATAACGAATGTTCCTCTTCAGAGAGGCTAGCTTTTTTCTCAATTAGTTCGAAAAACATGTTTTCTTTTTCAGTATGTATGGTTATGAAAACTGAATACGCATTCAAGAATCTTGCAACTCGCTCTCTTGAATCAGCGCCACCATTCCAAGATATTAGACTTTGGGATAACATTTTTGCTATGCGCCTACCAAGTTCATGCTCTATCAAGAAGTTTCGGATATCTTGAGAAAAATTATTCTTATGTTTCATTTGTGGAAAATACGCTTTCTCTTCTTTACCGTGGTGGAATTTATCTACGAATTCATGGATAAGCATCGAAACTATTTTGATATCTTCTATTGGAATGTCTACATTGCCGTATAATAAATCAGAACATTCCTTTGCTATCTTACCAAGACGATTAATTAGGACATGATCTTGTTTTAGATCTCTGGTGGCGTTCAAAATTATCAGGACCTTTTAATCATAAAATAATAAATGCTGAATTTTAAGATATTCATAAGCACCACAATAATGTTCAAGTATTGGGCATTACTCTTTAATATTTATTTAAAATTTCAAACTATGAATAGTTTGTTCGAGCTTTGATTTTGGCTTTGGTTATATCCTCAACCTTGTTTGTAGCTAGAATTCAAACCTACAAATATGATTAGTTTTCTACTATCATGTATGGATAGCCACATGACAGGAAATAATCAAGAGATAGAACCTAAAGAACTAAAAAAGAAAATAGATAATCATGAGAATATTTTTATTCTGGATGTTAGAACGCCCCAGGAATATGAGGCTTGGAAACTATCCTATGAAAATCATCAAAATCCCAAGTTAATCCCCGTTGATCGTTTGCTCATGAATGATCCCAATTTGTTAAAAGAGATTCCAAAAGACCAAGAAATTGTTACGCTCTGTGCTCATGGAAATAGGTCAATGATGGCAGCAAGGTTGCTAAACCAACTAGGATATAATGTAAAAAGTGTTAGGGGTGGAATGGCCGGTTGGAATAAGGTCTACGATGTTGCCGAAGTTCGGGTTGCAATTGAAGCTCCATTTAGAATCTGGCAGATAAGAAGAATCTCAAAAGGATGTATGGGATACATAGTATCCTCAAAAGAAGATAATACTGCTGCAGCCATCGATCCAAGTCGCGAAATTTATGAGGCTTTTCTGAGTGTTGCTAGGGAAAATGGGCTGAAAATAATAAAGGTAATTGACACACATCAGCATGCCGATCATGTTTCGGGAGTAGCAAAGTTAACCAGAACAATAGTTGAAGAAGAGAATGTAGAAGCTCTGGCATACTTTAGCTCTTTGGAAGAATACAATAGTGAAAATACAGAAATCAAAATCCATTATCTAAATAACGGAGATAATGTAGAAATATCACCGAGAATTTCACTCGAAGTCATTCACACACCGGGTCACACAAACGGTAGTATGTCCTTTTTGGTAAAATATGTGAATAATACTGATGTAAGTAACGCTACAGAAGACAAGTCTCAAATTTCATATTTATTCATTGGAGATACCTTATTTGTCGACAGTGTAGGAAGACCTGACCTGAGAGAAGAAGCCAAGAAATATGCTGCGTTATTATACCAAACGTATCATCAAAAAATAGTCAATTTGCCGGAAAACACCTTAATTCTCCCTGCTCACTTTAATGCAACTTCAATTGCGCTAAAACATGCAGAACCCATATCTGAAACAATCGGTTTACTAAAGAAAAAAATAAAACTACTGTCTATGAATGAGGATGAATTTGTTAATCAGGCTACCGACACCTTGCCATCAAGACCAATGAACTACAAGACAATTATTGAAATCAACAAAAGAATACTGCCTTTTGATGATATGCAAATGCCTGATTTGGAAGCAGGTCCTAATTCTTGCGGCGTAGCTCTAGAACTCAAGTAGATTTTCCGGTACTGTGAGCACTAGAACGTTTGTAATGTAGCGGCAAGACTTTGGGTATCCTTCCCTATTTTTCTATTGGATTATTTATCAAGTTCCCCCTTGAAGATCCGTTACCAGTCGTTGATGTTTGATTTTGGGCCTCTCCGACACTCTGAAGTCCTTTTTCTTTAAGTACTTCATTAAGTATGTTCACATCAAAAATACTTCCCAAGTCAGGTTTTGTTTTTCCCAAGAAACCTATTTCAAAGGCATCGTTTGCTGACTTGATTAGGGTTTCTTGCAAGGGATCATATGTTAGCTCCAGTCTCGAGACGGCCTCCTTGAGCTCATCCTCTGGGATTGTTTGGCCTGTTAGTTTCTTTAACTCAACATTGAAGGTTTTTAGTGCGCCTTCTTTGTGGCTGTTAATCCATTGTGTCTCGTTTACATGAGCTTCCAAGAACTTCTTTATCACGTCAGGATTGTTACGAAGATATTCAGGATTAACGACTATGTTCGCGGTAACAAATTTTCCTCCCGGCCATAAAGTTCGTTCATCCAAAAATAATTTGCCATTACCTTCCTTGATAAGTTTTTCACCCCATGGTTCAGGAACCCAAGCTCCGTCAATTTCTTTCTTTAAGAATAATGTCAAAATATCTGGATTCTTCACAGGAAGGATCTCAACGTTTCCACCTTTATCTTTTGTTTTGTATCCATTATCAAGTAGATATTTTCTCAATGCGACATCTTGAGTGTTACCAATTTGTGGACTTGCAAATTTTTTATCCCCAAGGTCTTTTGAGGATTGAATACCAGAATCATTTCTTACTATGAATACGGCACCTCCGCTTGCCACTCCAGATATTACTCTCACGGCATTACCTTCGGAAACTACATAACCATTAACGGTTGGATTTGGACCTATGTAAGTTGCATCGATTTGATTCGCTAGTAGAGCTTCTGTTGCTGACGGGCCTGCGTTAAACGTCAAACTTTTAAGCTCTATATTATCTCCTAGAGCTTTTTGATAGTCTCCATTTCCCACCCCAATGACTGCCTGTGCGTGGGTTATGTTAGGAAAGTATCCCAATCTAAATACTTTTTTTTGTGTTAACTGTGCGTTCGCATGACTTGAGAGTGACGGCGTTACAATAAATCCTGCAATGAGTAACGTAGTCAGAACTGCCATGATTTTTAATTTCTTGTTCATGCCTCCTACCTAATCAAAAAGCATATTTGAATACTTGCAAATACGTATAATTCTAGAATTAGGCGCAAATTATGCCGGTTTATCAGCGACACATAGAATGAGTTCAGTATCGTAACAATTAATCCGGCAGCTTAAACATGTTTAACCATTACTAAACCAAGGTACAATGTCAATTTTAGTATTATGAATTTATACATGGTCAGTATAATGTATATAGAATTTCAAAGAGTGTAGATATAACTATAACCACTCAGATTTGACAGGGTAATACACCTTCCTTCTGCTATCATCCAAACTATTTCGTTCTATGATGAAACCTTGATTCTTCAAATCTTCAATGGCGCTTTGGACCGTCCTTCTAGGCAAATGGGTAATACCGATAAGATCGCTCTGTTCTATTGGATTCTTTGTTTTTATTAGATAATAGATAAACTTTGATGCAGGACCTCCACCTATTTCCTTTTGAGAGAATGACATGCCAAAGGAGGATTTGGAAAGAAATCCACGTCTTTGAGATTC
>JACMIO010000161.1 GCA_014381105.1 bacterium
ATAAAACCTATCAAGACTCCAGAATTTTTTGTTCTTATTTTATTTCTAGAGGGGTGCAATGCAACTACGGTTCCACTAGAAAAGAATTCTACCCATTCAGGAGAAGTATTTTTTAGTGGTAATTCAAGTACATCACGATAAAACTTCATTGATTTGTCCATGTCACTGACCAGCAAAATCACCGCCCCGACTCTTCTAAATGTCAAATTACTCCAAAATAATTGACTCCGAATTAATAACTTATCGATTTTGGATTGAAATTAGGCCACATTGGAGTAAATTATATAATATTTTAATTTAGATATGTCATGAAAGTGGATATCAAATGCTAACAGTAAAAGTTGTCGATAATAAAGTAACATTGGTAGAATCAGAATTACCTAACGTAAATGATGACGAAATCTTGGTGAGAATGCAGTCATGCGGGATTTGTGGATCTGATTTAGAAAAGGTATATGGAAATTACGGAATGAAGTCTTTGCGAGTAGGACATGAGCCCGCAGGTGTTGTTATTAAAGTTGGTAAAAATCTAAAAAAATTCAAGGAAGGCGACAGGGTGTTTGTCCATCATCATGTAAGTTGCTATTCATGCAGGTATTGTTTACAGGGCAATTATACAATGTGTAACAACTATCAAACCAGCAACATTGATCCATGCGGGTTATCGGAGCAATTTATCGTTCCAAAATGGAATATTGAGCATGGAGGCGTCTTGAAGCTTCCCGAATCGATGTCATATGATGAGGCAGCTCTTATTGAGCCATTTGCCTGCTGCATAAGGGGTTTAAATAAAATTTCAATAAAACATGGGGATAACGTGGCAATTTTAGGCGCAGGGCCAACTGGTGTGATGCATACATTACTGGCCAAGTTGTGGGGAGCTAACAATATTGTAGTTTCTGACGTCAACGATTTTAGATTAAAGTTTGTCGAAAAATATGGCGTTACCACGGTGAACTTGAATACTCAAAATCTAGATGACGTTGTCAATAATTGCACCGAAGGGTTGGGAGTTGATGTTACAATATTGGCAACCGGTAGCATAAAGGCTTTCGAAAGCTCGCTCAAAATAACACGTAAAGGTGGAAAAATACTTCTTTTTGGTGTTCCTTCAGTTGGCTCAAAGTTTGCCATAGATCTAAACTTACTTTATTCAAATGAACAAATAATCATACCAAGCTACGGTGCTTCAGAAATAGAAACCAATCAGGCTCTATCATTAATGGCAGACAAATCAATAGATCTCTTACCACTTGTAACACATCGTTTTCAAATAAGAGAATCCCATATTGCTTTCAAGTGTGCTCACGAAGGTTCAGATGCGATGAAAGTTCTGATAGTAACGTCTTTGGCCTGCTGATCAAAACATAAATAACTTGTATAATCAGATTATTTAGTATGGATTGGGGTTTAAAAAATCGCTTATCTAGCATAATTAACCAGAAAAACGGAAAAGGGGTCATGTTAGCAGTTGATCATGGATACTTTTTGGGCCCTACAGAAAGGTTAGAAAATCCAGAAAAGACTATTAAACCACTTTTAAGATATGCTGATTCTCTAATGCTCACCAGAGGGGTTTTAAGAAGATGTGTAGCTCCTGAATCCAATGTTCCTATAGTTTTACGTGTTTCGGGAGGTACTAGTATCCTAGGCGAAGATCTTTCTAAGGAAACGATAACAACATCAATTGAGGAAGCAATAAGACTCAATGCGGCATGTCTGGCAATGTCCATCTTTGTAGGCAGTAAATATGAACATCAAACCCTAAGCAATCTATCTAAACTGGTTGATGAAGGTGAAAAATTCGGAATTCCAGTATTGGCAGTTACCGCCGTTGGAAAAGAAATGGCTAGAGATTCTAGATATCTTGGACTGGCCTGCAGAATTGCTGCAGAATTAGGAGCACATCTAGTAAAGACCTATTACTGCGAAAATTTTGAGGAGGTAGTACAGGGTTGTCCTGTTCCAGTCATTATTGCCGGAGGTAAAAAGTTACCAGAAAAAGACGCACTCAATCTGACTTTTAATGCAATAAGAGATGGGGCCTCTGGCGTTGATATGGGTAGAAATATTTGGCAATCCGACCAGCCGGTAGAAATGATTCAGGCAGTTAGATCCATAGTTCACGATGGCTTATCAGTTGAGGAGGCATTCAATTCATTTCTCATTAAGAAGGAAATTCCATCCAATGAATTGGAGACCTTGAATACGCGATAAATTTTTTTAGTGGATATAATTTCATGTTTTAATATGGCAGAGTACGAAGGAGGTACGTTTAGGTGCAAGGTATGCGCTAAGGAATTCCTAACAAAGAATGAATGCGACGCTCATTATGAGGACATTCATGGGGATGAAGTTGCTAACATTGGCGAATAATTGTGTCCAGCGTAGATCAACAAAGTGAAGTGTAGGATAATAATGTTAGATTTTTTAGTGACCAAATTAACTTAAAGTAAGATCTAGTTGAAAGTTGCAAATGTGATTTTGTTTGAAATCGGTCTCTGTGCTCTTGAAGATTCAAATCTAATTTACAAAAGGAAATTTGACAATCCGGAAGTGGAATATTCTTCCATCATGCAAGGACAAAAAAATTATATATCCGATCTGATCCCTAATTTAAAAAATTATGATCAGGTGAGAGTTAATAACAAGATTCTAATCGATATTTTACAGGGCGAAAGTTTTGATGTTAAACTTATGTCTGATTCTAGGCAGAATGAGATAAGCCAGAATAAATTGGATTTAATAATAAAGTTTGGATTATCTGATAACAGAGAGGAGTTAACTGCACTTTTGCAAAGATTTGCAATAAATCTTTCATCTATGAAGGTTAAGGAAACATCTGAAAAATTAGACTTACATTTGGTTCAAGCCGTTAACACATTAGACGAGCTGGATGAAATAATAAATACAATCAGTACAAGGATTCGCGAATGGTACGGTCTCCATTTTCCTGAATTAGATTATTTACTTCAAAATATCATCACATATGCGAACATTGTAAGAGATGCTGGATCAAGGGAAAATATTAGCAAGGAACTTTTGACTCAGCTTGAGCTCCCCGATAAGAAAATAGAGATGATTCAACTAGCAGTATCAAAGAGTCAGGGAGGGGACCTTACTCAAGAGAGTTCTGAATCACTAAAAGTTTTGGCATCTCAAGTGATAATGTTATCAGAGTTGAGAACGAATCTATCTACCACGATAGAAAATCTGATGGAAATGCTTGCTCCAAATCTGAAAAACATACTAACTGCAATTATAGGTGCTAGGCTAGTGGCAAAGGCAGGTAGTTTGATTAAACTAGCACAGATGCCTTCAAGTACTATTCAAATTATTGGTGCCGAAAAAGCTCTGTTTCGTGCATTAAAAACAGGCACCAGACCTCCAAAACACGGTCTTTTATTTCAACATCCTTTAGTTAACTCAGCTCCAAAATGGCAGAGAGGTAAAATTGCTCGTGCCCTGGCATCAAAGATAGCTATTGCAGTAAGGATCGATGTATATCGTAACGCTGAATTAGACAATTCATTGTTGGAGCAATTGACAAAGAGAATAGAAACTATTCAAAAGATTTATCAAGAGCCGCCGAAGGAGAAGGAATCTTTTGAAGACAGGGGAAGATTCATGCACAAAAGGCCTAATAGATCGATGGGATTCAAGAGAGGAAAGATGCGTCATGAAAAACGTAGACGTCATTAGTTACGTTACCGTGAATGGAAAGGAGCACATAGCTACAATCAACCTTTTGAAGGGAGTGACCCTTTATGGTGAAAAGCTTGTCCCTAGAAACGGTAATGAATACAGAACATGGGATCCATTTAGAAGTAAATTGGCTGCTGCATTTATTAAGGGACTAAATTTTGAGTTTACTAATGTTGGTAATGTATTATATTTGGGAGCCTCGACAGGAACAACCGTTAGTCACATGTCTGACATAGTTGGCTATTCCGGAAGAATATTTGCCGTTGAATCTTCAACGAGAGTCGCAAGAGAGCTTATTTCAAATGTTTCATCTAAGAGAACAAACGTAATACCAATAATAGAAGATGCAAGGAAACCAAGAAGTTATTTTGCAATATATGATAAAATGGACCTAGTATATTGCGATATCGCCCAACCTGATCAAACAAGTATAGCGATTGAGAATTGTAAAATATATCTCAAGGAACGCAAACCAATGCTCCTTGTTATTAAGACTAGAAGTATTGATGTCACAATGTCTCCAAAGAGTGTAATATCTCAGGAGATTAGAAAACTAGAGAGTAACTCGTTTGAAATCAAACAAAATATAGATCTTGAGCCTTTTGATAAGGATCATGCAATGATAACTGCAATTTTTCATCCAAAATAGCAATTCTTATGGATTTGTACCTGACACTATCAGTTGAGCAGGTTTCCAGGATTTCCTTGCAAATGGGGGGATCTCATTTTTTTGCGAGTACCAATCTTTTACAAATCTTATTGTTTTCTTGTCTGATGGATATCCGCTTCCAATATCGCCGTATTGAACACGAATTTTGCTAATTTCAGAATCACGTATTACCTTAGCAATAATAGAAGCTCCTGATACTACTACGTTTAACCTATCTGCATGGTGCATCGAAACTATTCTTGTATCATGCTGACCAAGAAAACCACGTATCGTTCTTTGATATCTCGAGGGATTAACAT
>JACMIO010000162.1 GCA_014381105.1 bacterium
AAGAAGTAAAAAGACTTGAGGGATTTTAACTTCTGCGAGTATTACAAACTATCGACAATCTCTTCTATAGTTTCTTCCTTACCATCATGTCTATGCCTTCCTAGTTGTTCTACACAGATAGTAAAACCAACATGTGCACAATCATCTGACTTGCAATAGTTACAGTACGGTATACCTGAGGACAGCTTTACTTCAACTTCCTTTGACAATGATGTGTCATAGAGTACTGTATGTACATCATTGATAAATTTAACCAAAACAATAGGATTATCTGATTTGAGAGATTTCTTATCAGGCGAACCCATCCATTGCATGAATGCTTCTGTCCCGTCTTCTATTGTTTCACATTTGTTTACCACCTTATTTTCATCAGGCGGTTCATTTGCATCAGAATTTTGATCTTCATCTGACCTGTGAGGATTTTTGTTCAAATCAATTGCCTTTCTTAGCAGATACTATCAGAGCACTATAACATCATATTTTAATATATTGTCTGCCTTATATCGTGAATTCAGACATGAACGCTGCAGTATAAGATGACGAATGGCTTTGTATTGGGAAACTACTGTTTCTTAAATTTTCCAGAAAGTGAGGTAGAGCCGGTGGGATTATTTGACTCACACGACTATATAACTGAGAGAAGATGAAAGTTAGAGTTTATTTCTGCAGGGAACCAGATATTCAAGCTGCTTTATTAAATAATAATAAATTGAGCAAACAGGCACTAGATACGATATATGACTTGGTTTGGGAAACTGAATTCAAGAACATTCTTAATGTAGGTAGGATTTGGCTTAAATTCGTTCACGAGCAAAATCCTTTTGGAATAGAACTTCGGAGAAAAAGAAGTCATGGTAAGATTGCTGCCGGAGATGTTATACAAGTAGCCAGTGATTACTATATGGTTCATGATGTGGGAGCCAGGAAAATACAGATAATAGAATAACATCCTCAGTATGGCGTCAATAATGAATTATGAGGCAAAGTTACTTGGGATACCTTTGAGATCATTTCATCCGGATGGCCTGAATTATGAGAGGATTAATATGCCTTCTCGACGAATTTAAAATACTGTGATAAGAGCAAAGTGTGGCCATGTTGTTGAAAAAAAATACATAAATGTACACGATGGATTATGTAGAAAATGTCATTCTAGTTTTTCCTTTATTCAGGATCTAGAATCTAAAGGTGGCGAAGATGCGTTGGTACATTACTGGTATGCTATGATACTTACGAAGCTATCCGGTGTAAACAAACAAGAATCTACTTGCCTAATAGGACACCTGATAGAATTTTATCAAAATCAACTAGTTATAGTTCCTTCAAAGGAGAGGTATATTAGGAAAATGTTGTACATGTTGAATTCTTTGCTGACACCATTTGATGTTAAAAGTTTAAAATAGTATTTCCTTTCGTTTTCATGATACTTCTGTTTAGACCTCAATTAGTACTGGATATCACCGGTTCTAATAATTTCAGCATCAGGTGATAGAACCTTTAAAGTAAATTGAAGGCTCAATTATGTGACTGTGAGTAGTTACCTTCTATGTTCTGTTTCCAGACATAGTTCTCATGATCATCCTGGGATTGTGCAACTGACCATATGTCATAGTTTGCATTTATTCTATCTCCTGCGGCATTGAGGACTATGTTGCCAGAAATTCCATCATAATCTGCCGCAGTAGCATTTATGATTTTTTTAAGAGACTCAATATCAATATCAGTACTAATATCAGATGACCCGTTCTCACTAATCTTCTCCAAACTCAATGCTGTTACCCAAAAAGTATCATATGCAAGAATTGGGTAAGTCAATGAACTAGATCCATGTAGTTTTTTTTCAATTTCCCCTTCTATTATCTCAGCTTTACTGTTAGTTAAATTGACTTGAAAAAGCGGATTAGAGAAATTTATTATTTCTGCAAAATGAGCTGCATCGTGGTTTCTTATTATCTGCATGTTCTGTGCAGATGCATCACTTCCATACCATTTTACTTGTTGTAAAGTTTGATGTTCATTTGATTGAATCAATATAGGTGTTACCTCATCGAAAGAAACCAAGTAAATAGCTACTTCACGAGGATCAAATTTTTGAGTTGCATTTTCCAAAATGTGGCTCAATTTCTTTAGATATTGATTCCACATTATGAAATTGATTCTATGTAAGCTTGAGGAAAATTCTCCTGTGTGGGCATGATATTCAACACCTTCCATAACAACTCCTCCCTTCATTTCAAAATTTTTTTTCATCTCCTTAACCAATTCGTTACCAAAAGTATCACTGCGCCACATAGGAATAACTACACGAATGCCATCATTCCACATCTTATTTGAAATAAATTGGGCTTGATTCTTATCATCAGGAACAAACCTAAATAGATTATCATTTGCAATTGATAAAGCTGGAGAAGTGCTTGAAGGGCTAATCAAAATAATACCATGTTGATTTGCATAATCTTTTACTGACATTACAGCGGCACTTGTAGCTGGACCAATAATGATCCTCACTCCAGAATCAGCTAATTTTTCTATCGCATGAATACTTTCAACAGGGTCTGTCTTGGAATCCCCAACTAACAACCTAATCCTTATAGAAGAATTCTTGTTCTCAAAATACTCATTAACATCTGCTTGTGCCTTCTCTACGGCAATTTTTATCGATTTTCCTCCGGACGACCATGCTCCAGTCAAGGAAGATATCAATCCAATAGACACTTCTTTGATCTCATTTTGGCTTTTCACTTCTAAAATTGAATTTGATCCCTGAGATATGTCATTATGATTTGCCTGAGATACCGCGTATCCTGCTATTGAGGTTATGAATATTAGAATAAGTGCAATGGTAGTAACGGCAGTTTTTTTCTTTTTGTTAAAAGTATTTTTTATTTTATGAAATATGTTTATTTGATTTGAATCATCTGCCAATCTAATATACCACAACAAACCTCCAGCAATCATAATGTAGTGAGCAGATAGTAACAATGCAGATATCCAGAGTTGTTCTACAAATTCAGTTAAAACAATTATTGCAAACCAACTGTCCCCCAAAACAATAACAAGGAATCCTATTAACTCACAAGTCCATGCGATATCGTGTTTCATATCCTTTTCTATCTCCTTTTCTTTTCTTAATCCATACAAAATAATAATTGCCATAAATGATAACACAGAGTTGAATGCAGGATATATTACAGTCACAGCAAACATTAGCTGACCTCTTATCGTTGATACTACCGAAAGATCAAGAGTAAGGCTGAAAATATATGCCATGAAAACAACAATAATACCAGCCACTACCCCTGTGAATTTCTTGGTTGGTTTCTTTCTCAATGATTTGTATTCGATATATAGTCTAACAATCAAAATAGAATAAGCTGAAAGCAATAACACATCAGCCAGTGATGGTACTGGAGCCATTAAATGCAGTATCACTTCGTAATATGCCCAGACAATATTAGCAACAAACCATAATACTAGACCTACAACAAGGAAAATGTTGGCCTTTAGATTGCTCTTATCTTTCTCTTTTATAGTAACAAAGATTGCAAGACTTGCAGCTATAGAGGAATTAATATTTAGCACAAGATTGGCGAAGAATAGTTTATCCTCCTGTGTTGAAAAAATAATCAACGAATCTCCTATGGCTATTGCCAAAATTATTGAAATGTAGAGGTCTCTTGGTCTCAAGTACTCTTGTTTTTCAATAAATGATAGACATATTAAGTATAGTCATAAGGACCAAAAACTTGTATAACCTCTACCTTAGGGCGATATAAATTCCAGATAGTTTGCATTCTAGGAGGTATGTAATGAGATCAATCCAATCTTTCAGAGGAGATTATGGTCCATTGAATTCTACTACTGAATAGAAAGCATTTTTGCCAGAATGATCAAAATTAAGATTAGGTGTTAGGATTTTCATCACTTTTGTCTTTGCTGCATCGGCAATTTTCCAAATGAATCCTTTGGGCAATTGTATTTTTGTATGTTGTTCGTCTCCGGTAACTGGGTTTACAAAATTTTCAAGTTGAACATCCATAATTCCTGGAACAGAAAAACTACTTCTCGTGCCATCCATTTTTGCATTTATTTCTACAAATTGGGAATCCAAAAAATATTTGAATGTTGTAGCAAATAAGGCAAATGGACCATTCCCTTTGGCTTCACCTGTAAAGATATTCTCAATGGCACTCCTCTGATTCTGATCTGAATTCTTTGCAATGAATAATTGTAATGTTCCAGACCCCTCATGGATTGCTTTTGGCCACGATACAGCATATACAACTTCAAGTCCGTCGAGTTGCACATTGCCAAAATCACCCTCTTGAATATGGAAAAATACAAGTGCTCTACAAAAACCGTAGGTGGGAAATCCATCAAAATTACATGGACAACCAAAATCGCAATTGCAAGTTTCTACATAGTCTGACTTGATATTCCATTTCGGAATAGACCGCTCTTCTTGTGGAGTATTTCCAGAAGAGGTCATGGATTAATTAGACTCTTTGCATACATATAACAATTTAGGATTTAGAAAATATTCAGAATTGTTCTTCTTTCCATCACATGACCATATTATCTACCGGTTGCATGTCCATACCCATCATATTGTCGTATAGTACAATTAGTCCAAGACAGCTCAATATCCCCAATGTTATGAGAACAATTCCAACGGACCTTGCAACCCCTATACCTCTAGACCAAATCTTTTCCCCAAATATTATTACTGCAAAAAGGGCCATCCACGTTATATTCATCCATCCAAGAGCTACCATGATTAGAAAATATGGCCAGCAACATCCAAGACAATAGAGTCCGTGGAACGTGCCCATTTTGAGTGCACCTGCTACTCCGTTACTCCACCTTCTCATAAAGAAGCTAAGTGGAGATTCGCAATAGCCAATACATTTGTTCTTTAACGGCGTAAATTGGTATATCCCTGAGAATATCAATATGCTGCCAAATATTATTCCGACTATTTTTGCATCGCTGGACATGACGACACTATTCATAGGTACTGACCATGCTAATAGTAATCCCACTCCTGTTAGTGCCCATACTACAAGGTACATACCGACAAAGAGTATCACCTTAAGTCTGGAGAATTTTGATTCAAGTGCTTCTACTGACGAAATCGACTGTTCGTTGGTAAGGAGCTTATTGTAAAGCATAACCATTGGTACTATTGCTGGAAACATCATTGCAGCCATTCCAGCCGTCCAACTAGCAGTAAATAATCCGATTAATACTGGATTATAGGAAATCATAATGTCCATCATGTCAGGCTGATTTACAGACATGATCCATGAAAATGCAGAAATAGATACAAGTGAAACCAGGATGATTTTTTGCAATTTTCTCATGTGCAATCATTTTTACAATAATAGAAAATACAGCATGGATGCAAATTCTAACAATTTATTTTGCAATATGAAGAATTTAAAATTTATACATTACCAGGTAAATTCCAATCCACATTTGAAATTCATGGATTCTCACGATTTCATTAACTATACTTATGAACGATGATCATCAGACTAAAAGATTACGGGCTTATATGGCTTTAAATACCAATTAATACCAACACATAAATAGTATCTTGTCCAAAATATATTACATGTCTTCAAATAAGGACAAAAATAGAGAAATTATTAACATCACGTTAGATGAAACAAAATCGACAGTAAAAAAGACAACTGATGAAGCGATTAAGGAAATTCCACGGTACACCAAAGCAGTCAATGACTATCAAGAAGAATCTATTCAAGCAGCAAAAGAAATAGCTGATAATTTTCTAGAATCTCAAAAAGAGATTATACATTCACTGCAATCCTTATGGATTCCCTATGTTGAAAACGTACAGAACTCATATTGGTCATATTGGAGTTCACCAAAGAGAGCCACTGAGAACTATGCTAGAGCAGTAAGCAATATTACCGACAGTACTATCGCGTCTACCAGAGTGGCGAATAATGTACTATTTGCTTCTATGGAAACTTGGAAAGCATCTTTACAGCATGCAAGAGACAACGCCAAGGAATTTTCACGACTTAATGCAAATTTCGCCAGGACATTTGAAAATGTTGCAAAAGATAGCTTGCGAGATTTTTCAAATAGAGATATACAATCACAAGCACACACGCGACAATAAGCTTTTGCGATAGATCAATAGAACTAATCTATCCTTTTTTGTTTTGTATTTGTTACTTTTTCTAAAGATGTTTGAATGGTATTAGTAAGCTAGCCTCAATAGAAGTAAGCTCTATTCCTTACTACGAACTATAGCCTCGGATGTCTAATTATCATGCATGGAGATAAGTGACGGCCTATACAGTAGTAAGATACATGTCACTAGGATGTCTCCACTACGTCACTGCAGTATCGGAAGACGAGAAGATGAATATAAGGATCCTGGAGATATCAAGAAAAACGAAGTTATTTTTTCAAACAAGTCAGAATGCTACTGCATCTCAATGATAGACATAGTTGGTTCTACACAAATCACATCAAAACTATACAACTCGGGGAAGATTAAGAAATTTTATACAGTCTTTATCAACGAAATTGCCGATATTGTAAAGCTCCATGGCGGAAAAATATTAAAAACAGTCGGCGATGGTGTGATATTCTTCTTTCCTAAAACCTCAGCTGTAGACAATATAGACGGATTCAGACAGGCATTGGAATGTTTGCTTAACATGGTATCATCTCGTCATATTGTAAATGCTAAACTTCATAAAGAATTCCTTCCAGATATCTCATATAGAATTAGTGCGGATTATGGTAAATTGGAAGTTGCGATGTCAGGTGAAATATCCAGTTCTTACGACCTCTTTGGACCTACCATAAACTTTTGTGCTAAAATTAATAAAAAAGCACCACCAAATGGGATAGCCATAGGTGCCGATTTGTGGAGAATCGTAAATTCATTTCCAAAACTTGCCAAACGATATCACTTTCAGGAAATAAAAGAACTGTCTTGGAAAGAGAACAAGTATTCATACCCTGTATATATCCTAAAATCCGCTACAGAACGATATATCGCCAGAAAGCCGATATTGTCATCCAGAAATGATTCAATGTATGAACCTGGATCTACACCCAAAGTCCTAACAATATTGCTGATAGATGATGATCCATCTATCTCCTATTTATTTACTCAATATCTAAGATCAGCAGGAATGGTTGTAGATTCATATACTGATCCTGAGAAGGCCCTTACTCATTTCATAGAATCAGATTATAGACATTATGATCTGGTAATTACAGATATTCGAATGACTCATCTGAATGGGTTTGAATTATACCAGCAATTAAAAAGTCTTGATCCAAATCTCCAGATAATATTTGTTACTGCACTTGATATTGCTCAAGAAATTACTACGTTATTACCAGAGGTAAAGCTAACCCAATTCCTTATCAAACCAGTAAACTCAAATGTTCTAATTAGTAGCGTCAAACAACATGCAAAGAGGCATATCGAGGGAGAATTATCATAACCATTGAACAAGGAAGGTGGATACAAAAGTTGGCCCCCGCAACACAGGTTATCTTTGGAAAGAGAAACGCCATTAATACCGAATTGGGAATTTTCAAAAGAGCAAACAAGGGGATTGACACTTGCATGACCTATACTAGACCTTCGCTTGCAGTCTCCATAAAACAAATAAGAGATGCATTTTTGTCGGCCAAGAGAAGAGGTGTGAGGCTTAGATATATCACTGAAATCAATCATCAGAACTTTGAAGACTGTAAGGTGTTACTAGGTATAGTAGATGAGCTAAGACATCTAGATGGTGTAAAGACTAACTTTATGATAAGTGAGATGGAATATTTAGCACCGTTAATTCAAGAAAAAAGTGAAGCCATTGCGTTGGAGCATATTTACAGTGACACGGCTCAAATTGTAGAACATGGACGTTGTATATTTGATACTCTATGGAGTAAATCAATCTCAGCTGAAGAAAGAATAAGACAATTACAGGAGGATGCAATACCTCAAGAGACAAGGATATTGGACAATCAAGATGAAATAATTAAGCAGATGATTCATTTGTCTGAAATCTCTTCAGGCTTGTCAGTTGTATCAAATCATGGAGGACTGCAATTAACTTACAACAGCTTTTTGCAACAATGCAAAAATGTCCTTGAAAAACAGAAAAGGGGAGAAGGGGAAGGAATTAGATGGATTATGGGGATTGAAAAAGATAGTGTCAAACTGGTCAAGAAGTTTCTTAAACTAGGAGTAAAAATAAGACATGTAAAGAATCTAGCCCCTATCAATTTTGCAGTTAGTAAAAGTGGACTTGTCGCCACTGTAGAAGAGATGAAAAGAGGCGGAATGATCCAAAATCTTCTTACCAGTAACGAAAGATCTTATATAAAACATTTTACTTCCATGTTTGAGCAGTTATGGAAAGAAGGAGTCGATGCACGTTATAGAATTAAAGATATAGAAGAAAAGGTTGGCATTGCAGAAATAGAAATTATTCGGAACCCCGTTGATTCAATTGCTCGCGGCTGGGACATGGTAAGATCAGCTCGAAAAGAGATTGATGTTTTATTTTCCTCTTCTAATGCCTTAAAGAGGCAAATTACTATGGGAGCATTGGCACTCTTGAAAAATGCATCAGAAAAGCAGAAGGTAAAGATTAGAATGTTACTTCCGTCTTCTGATAAGTCAGAAGAGCTAATCGAGCAAACAAAATTTAATGTTCCTAAAATTAATATTAGAACCATAAGTGCAAGTCTTGAAACAAAGATCTCTATACTTGTAGTAGATTCTAGACAATGTCTTATTTTAGAGTTAAAGGATGATAAACAAAATTCATCGTATGAAGCGGTAGGATTATCCACATACTCAATCAGCCCTACTATAATCTCATCTTATCTAGCTGTATTCGAAAGTTTTTGGAGACAGGCGGAGCTTTTTGAAAAGATGAAAGAAGTCGAATTGTTGGAAAAGGATTTTGTCAATATTGCTGCACATGAATTGCGAAATCCCATTCAGCCAATTATTGGCTTTTCAGAATTGCTTTATTCTAAGATTGACAATCAAGAACATAGACGGTTACTTGATGAGGTCATATTGAATGCAAAGAGACTTGAGAGACTTGCACGATTAATGTTAGATGTAACCCGGATCGAGAACAATTCGTTGGTTCTAACAAGAGAAGTAGTTGATGCAAGTAGGATCTTGAAAGATATAGTCGATAGTTATAATCACAAATTAGAAGAAAAAAACGCAGAGATTAACA
>JACMIO010000163.1 GCA_014381105.1 bacterium
ATGTGGTTTAAGCATTTTGATTACGGTGAAAATGGTGCAGGAGAGGCCTACCATCTTGGAATTTTTGGGATAACCGGATCGGGAAAATCAACGCTGGCAAAAATGATTCTGACAGCATATTCAAAATTCCGTCAGATGGGTTTGCTGGTACTAGATCCTGTTGGAGAGTTTTCCAAAAGTTTTGCAAATGACAATAGTAGTAACACAGACAGGGAATATCAGAATTCTGATTCTAATTTCAATATGAAAAAAATAATGAACTTTCTAAATAAACAGGTCGTATCAATAAATGTTAGAAATCTTGTTCTAGATAGATGGTCTTTGTTCGAAGAGATCTTACTTGAATCACAAATCTTTCATCAGTTAACAATTAAAGGTCCGAATAAAGGGTTTGCTGTTGATGCACTGATACCTAAGCTTAGAAACAAAATTACGTTGACTAAATTGATAAAAAGGGAATCATTTGATCTTTTCATGAATGAATTGCGAAAGGAAGAGATTCAACTTCTCATATTCTCAACCCCAGAACCAAGAAAGAGACTTAATAACTTAGTTTCCAATATGGATGAAAGAAATTTGGATAATTTATATTCTCAGTATTGGGTTCCAATTTGTAGTCTATTTGAAGACAGACCGGAGGCTATAACAATTGATGATCTTTTAGAGAAGTTCTCCTGGAAATTGAAGCCACTTATTGTTGTGGATCTTTCAGAACAAACTGCTCACAATATGCAGCTAAAATATTGGAATGAAACTATTCAGTCATTAATACTAAAGAGATTGCTTAAAGGTCTGGTCAGTCTGGGTGAAAAAACTTGGCAGAAGAATACTTCCTTAAATACGCTGGTAGTTTTGGACGAAGCCCACAGATACGCAAGGAAAGATGAATTCGGCGATTCAAATCTTGAACAATTGAGATTAACTTTGCTTGATGCGGTCAGGACCACTAGGAAATATGGATTAGGGTGGCTTTTTATCAGTACATCATTATCCAGTATCCACAGAGATATACTTCAGCAGTTACGAATCATGTTCTTTGGATTTGGACTCTCATTAGGTAACGATCTAGTCACACTTAGAGAACTTGTGTCGGATGAAAAAGCTATCGATTTGTATAGGACATTTACCGACCCTGCAAGTTCATTTAATTCAAAGAGCAGAAAATATTCATTCATGACTCAGGGACCAGTTTCGCCATTGTCATTTTCTGGCGCTCCATTTTTCTTCAATGCCTTCAACCCTAATTCTTTCATAAAGGAAAACAAATTAGATGTAAAGTCCTGAAAGGGACAGATGGGATATGTAGGATGATTGAAACTCTATTCGTTGTGGAGCGAGAACAAGCGTACAGAACTAATTTTTTGAAGATTTGGAAGACGCACTATGCAATTGAGTAGTCGCATTGTCTCATTTAGTGTATATATTTATAGTATGAATAAGTAATATTGAAATGCAAAAAATTAGTCCGTGTTTATGGTTTGATGATAACGCTGGGGACGCAGTGAAATTTTATGCATCAATATTTAAGAATTCGAAAGTTGGTAACGTTACTAGATATGGAAAGGAATGGTATGAGATTCATAAGAAAAAGGAAGGTAGTGTAATGACAATTGATTTTG
>JACMIO010000164.1 GCA_014381105.1 bacterium
CATGTATGGATTCGACTGATGTACCATAATACTATTATTATCAAAGTCAATCATAGAAATGATGTATGAAGAGGATACTAGGATTTACGATATCCGCATTAATATTATTACTTGCTCTTAATTCAAATACACACAACTTTGTTTTTGGTCACACTTTTTCAGGAGATGAAAGTGCATCTTTTTTGAGCAAGGTAGAAATGATAAAGATAGAGTCGCAATTGGCACAACAACAACTTTCAGAAAATGATATTCATTTAACCAAAACCTAAGTATGAAATTAGTCTGGATATTTAGTTCAATTATTTTTTCATCCATTATTATCTTACTATCAGAAGATGAGGTTACATTTGTTAATGGAGTCATCGTTGAAAACAATCCTTTTTACGGATTAAGCAATGAAAAGATAAAGGCTGTTGAGTCGATCACTGATGATAATTTGATAAAAATTAAACTAGAATACGCTCCTGAACTGATTGAAATTGGATCGCCAGAATTTATCAAAGTTACTTTATATCATGCGGATAAGAATGAAATAGCGTTGCACGCAGATACTGATATTGTAGTTTCTAAAAACGGTAAGGAACTTTACAAAGCATCGAATGAATTCTCACAACCTTTTGTTCACACTCCAAATGGAATAGTCCTATCATCATACAAATTCCCAGATTCTGGACAGTATGTGATCACAGTAAAAGTCCTTGGAATAAATTTTATGCCTGTGAGCCCTAAACAAGCGAGTTTTACCACCAACGTTACCGACTCGAATAATAAATATCTTGTAGAGATAGTAAAATGAACTTTATAAAATTAAATTATCACAAGATTTTATGGAGGACATTAATTTGAGAGAGCTACTTTACATACTAAGACGATATCTTTTATTTGTCCTTTTTTACCTTATTTTAAGTTTATCTGTCTTTAGTAACAATGATAATTTTCATATCGAAAAAATATACGCGCATCTCTTCACTCCAAATGAAACGGCCACCTTTGTATCTATCGTATACCAATTACAAGCAGAATTGGAGCTCGTATCAATGAACTTGGCAAATAATAACTTGTCACTGGCTCAAAACCATGCAAGCAAAGCTTCCTCACTCCTGACTCAAAGGATATTGGCAGAAATTGCAGAAGATAATCCAAAATTGGCTTCTGATCTTGGTAACAGGTTGATTCAACTACAGACGATATCATCAACTTCAGCAGATCAAGTACAAAGCACAAGTCGGGTTGTAAGTGATCTTAATGAAAGGTTGAATGAAGATGCACTTGTTAGAATGGCACAATTACAACCAGACTCTTCGAACTTTTTGGAAGGCTTTACAAAGACTCTGGGAAACATATTTGGTGGTGACGATAAGAAAGTAAAGGAACAGAATGCAAAAATTGAAGCACTAGCATTAGCGAATGTCATAGATAGCGTACTAATTAACTATGGCAATGCATATCAAGTTGGATTTGATATGACCAATATGTCAAATATGGTCATGCCTAAAAATGACAATGCAGTTTCCATGATAATGAACAATTCTCCTGATGG
>JACMIO010000165.1 GCA_014381105.1 bacterium
AGATCGACAAGATGCACTCAAGGTTTAAATTATTTGATCTGGCATGATTATATTGTAAACTAACTGTTCCATTACGATCAAGTAACCTTGGATGAATCAACATCCTATGGTTCCGAATTTTTTTGTCCAAAAGTTATTTCATCCAAAAGTCCATTCATGCTAGTCTATTAACTAGTTAATTTACACAATTTGGGAACGGTGGCAGCTTAGGAGCAATGTCCTTGCCAGCTATTTTCTCTAGCATTTTTTTACTGCTGCCAATTCGTAAAAAATAAAGCTAAGGTCTGGGTCTGAATGAAATTGTAAGATCTCTACATAATGTGGACGTCAAGCTTTGGATTCAGAGGATGACCGATCTATAGCTGTGCAAAATTAGTGGACCCGCAGCTTTGACATACTTCAGATGATACCGGCATCCTTGTTCCGCAGGAGCTACAGATTTTGGTTCTGTAGACTAGTCTGAAGAAATTTAGATCAAATGACCTGTCAATGCAATCTTTCATCTCAGCATCTGTAAGATCACTAATGTCTACATTAAGTGAAACTCCACCACTTAGTAATTTATCGATCAAGTTACTTGATTCTATTATGGGACCAGTATTCAAAAGTAGATCTCTGCCATTTATGAGAAGGCCTTGTGAGTATGACTTTATCATCGCATCATCATCAGATTGATTATACAAGTTCCCATATTTTTCTGAGTCCAGAGAAGCCAATCGTGTACTACTATCATCCGTAATCATAGCGATTCGTATGGACTCATCTCCAGCTAGCTTTCCTTGGTCTGACGCTACTTCAACTGCTGTATGCAACACCTTTTGGATAATCGCTTCTCCATCCAATTCATGTCCCAATATATTGTATACCGACTCTCTTATTCCTGTCAAATTAATTACAAGATTCATCTTGCTCAATTGCATCATTTGTGTAATATTGGCTGTTATTGGAAGCATTTCTCTTCGTATCATCTCCAGAATAGAGTTCTTTCTTGCCAGTAAAGCAGAGATAGCCGGTTTAATCATCAACGCCAATCGAGCTCTGAAATAAGTTTCGTCCTTATTGGATTGATAAGCTAGTCGTGGTAGGTTAATAGCTAAAGAGTGTAAGCTTACAACTGAACTTGATTTTTCGTCAGATAGAGTTTTTACAACTCCTAGATTGCTCCTATAGTTCTTGGACACAGACAGAATACCTCCATGTTTGACGATATCTCCAATCAAATCTGCGTTTGTACTTAGCGATTCCTGATCATTACCAACTAAGGATATTGCAATAGTGGGTAAAGGCGTATGCTCCAAATATTTCAGATAAGCTGCCAACACTGGTCTAGTAATTGATTTACATTCAGCTGAAATAGGGAATGTAAAAACTGGAAAACCGGATAAAGAATACGATCTGGATATTGATGATGAAATAAATGCCCTGGAAAAGGCCGATTCTATTTCTTCATCACTTGCCTGTATTTTATTTGAAATGGTAGAAACAAAACTATCAAGTATGATCTCCCTAGAAGTTTCCCTGCTTAAGACCGAAATCAACACAGGCAAAACTGCAGTTATATCATCTAGAGTCTGAATGGGTTTCACCCTTGAAACACTCAAGTACTTTCCTTTGAAGTTTAAGCCATTTTCAATGATATTCCTTGTATCGATAAATACTGTATCCGGCATAAGGTTCCAAAGTCCAGTGTTCGAAATGTTTAGTTCACCAGCAAGATGCATATCGGTTATGTCTTTGGGTAACATGTTGAACAACAAGTTTTCGGAAAAAACAGCAAGAGAAGTTTCCGACAAAATACCTTCTACACCATTTTTGCTTAATAAGGGGTTGTTAAACATATCAGAGATATCAGATCCCGGAATACCCAGCCTGGCTAATTTCGATCTAAATTCCTCGTAGCCATGCTCTATCAGAATTGAATTCACGGTCTCTCTAATAAGGGAGGATGTAAGATACACAGTTTGAAATTTGTAAACCTTGTTTTCCACCTCTTCAGTAATCTTGTGTGCCTGCTCAAGAGGCATATTTGCCTCCCTAACTAACGATTGAGTTATCCTATTTGAATTAAATTCTTCAATTGAATGTCTAGAAGTTCGTACATACATTTTTCCACTTTCGATAATGGATCTCTCTTCAATTTGTCTTGCTAGACTCAGCACTAATTTCCCGAGGTTGGTAATAGTATACCTTCTTTCTGCTTTATTTAATGCCACAAGAGATTGCCTCAAAAGCTTCCTTAAATGGTAAGCAAATTTACCCGACTCTTTTTTAGATTTAAAACCAGCCAACGATTTCAATTCTGAATAAGTTAAAGGACCTTTGGAATTTAGAATGCGAAGTATATCTATTCTGTTTGGACTAGCCATTACGGAGAAAATCATCCTAACTCTTTTTGCCGCTTGTAAAATTCCAGTAGGTTTAGATTCTGATTGTGTTATTAGATCATGGCTAGCCTCTATCTCCATCTCACCCGATATTCTCTTGAGATAATTTAAAATTGGGTCGTAAATAGTTATTGACTAACAGTACAAAACAATTTACCTATGAGGCATCAGAAAAGTCAAATCTAGATCATTACTTCGTTTTCCTCTAACAAGGAATCATATTCATTTTTGTTTTTGATAACATTGATAGCGGCGGGTATGTCTGGTAGTTTTTGTCTTGTCTCTTCTTCAACACTCTGTTCCACTTCACTCAGAATTTTCAGTGCTTCTTCATCTACATGCATGGGTATTTTTACTTCTGGATTAACATTGTAATTTAGAATTTCTGATGAGGCGTTTGTAACATCATTCAGTACTTCGTGTGCCGTGGGTATTACCATTGAAATATCTTTCTCAATATGTTTTATCAAATCTATCGTTGGATTTATTGTATCCATTATAATAGTAAATTCACCTATTATGGTTGAACGCAGAGCTACGACCTCAAGAGACATTATCATGTTTCTTGTCGTATGCTGAACTCTATGTATGTTTACAAGTTCACTTGCCAGTGCCTTGGCTCGTATATTGTTACCCCCTTTGATGTTTTCCACAATTTGTTTTCTAAAGTGAGTATCCATTACATCAAATTTCTTTGAGAGCTTGTTCAACTTTGTAATCTGATTACTAATAACCTGAGCAGCATTAGAGAGGTCGTTTTGAAGCTGGGTATGATGCTGCATCAAGGAAATATTATTTTGCATGAATGTAAGAATAATTGTCAGTCTCTGTCAACAAAAGAGTAACATAAAGCTAATCTAACTAAATTCTAGTATATGGACAAATCTTTCTTTACACAAAATAAGAGCAGGAGAAAAATTCGTACTACATACGACTTTAAAAAAAAGAAAAATGCTAGTTTCCTTGTTTTTCTAAAGTAAGTCCATGTTTGGCATCATATCCCACAACCTTCACAGTAGAGCCAATAGGAAGATCCGCTGGCGTTTTGATTCCCGGCAGAAATCCCGATGCGGAAAAAGGAGCGTCTCGCAGCTTGAACACTACCCAAGCATAGGAGTTTATGTCCTCGAAACCTTCAGGGGCCACCGCCTGAATTGTATGAGTCACGACTGTGCCAATTCCAGGAAATTCAACAAACTCGAAATCGCTTTTAGAACATCCACTACAATAATACATTGTCTCAAGCATTACTTTTCCGCAATTTTTGCACTTGTTTGCTAGTATCTTTCCATGTTTTGCTGTTTGGATAAATCTTTCGTGGGTGCTAGAATTTTTTTCCACCGAAATACACCAAGATTATACTTTTTGAAAGACATGAACTGCTGCGCTTGCTCCGGTGGCTCCAAAGTTATGGGTTAGGGCTATTTCCGCATCCTTAACGGATCTCTCTCCAGCTTTACCAGTAAATTGTTCGTAAACTTCCACGACTTGTCCTATGCCAGTAGCTCCAATAGGATGGCCTTTGGATTTTAGTCCTCCTGACGGATTAATTGGGATTTCCCCTGTTCTTTTAGTAATTCCTTCTCTAGCGGCTACACCACCCGTCCCTTTCTTGAAGAATCCCAAGTCTTCAATGTCAATTATCTCTGCAATTGTAAAGCAATCATGAACTTCAGCGAAATCAATATCCTTGGGAGTTACTCCTGCCATCTTGTATGCTTGATTTGCTGCAATAATTGTACTTGGGATGGTTGTGATATCTTCTCGCGATTGGACAGCCGCAGGAGACCCACCTCTTCCCGAACCAATAACTCTTACATAATCGTTACCAATCTTTTTGGCAAATTCCTCAGTACATAAAATTACTGCCGAAGCACCATCGGAAAATGGACAACAATCATAGACCTTTAATGGAGATGCTACAACAGGTGAGTTTAACACATCATCTACTGTTATACTTTTCCTGATGTGTGCTTTTGGATTTAACAACCCATTTTCATGATTCTTGATTGCAACATATGCCAAGTCCTCCTCAGTTGCTTTGTATTTATTTAGATAAGCTCTGGCGATAGAGGCAAACAGGCCTGGAAAGGAAGCTCCATTACCACCCTCATAAAAGAAGTCTGAACAATACGAAAATAATGTGGTACTCAAAGTAGTCCCAGTATGTGTTACCTTTTCTACACCAACGCCCAACACACAATCATAAAAACCCGCAGCAACGTTTGCATAAGCCTCTCTAAACATCACCGAACCTGAGCCGCAAGCAGACTCAATTGTTAACCCGGGGACATGAGGAATCCCAAGGTTGCTCATAAGTACTGGTGCAATGTGTACTTGTTTGTCAGCAACGCCGAATACATTTGAGATATAACCGGCTTGAATATCCTTTGGCGTAATTCCAGCCGAGTCAATAGCACCTCTTGCCGCATCGAGTCCCAGCTCAATGATACTTTGGCTTAGTTTACCATATTTTGTACTTCCAGCTCCGAGAACGCATACATTATTTACCATTTATATGAAAAATATTACTTTGAGAATATAAAAATGTTCGAGAAAATCTAGCATCATAACTAGTTTTCGAAGATGAGTGAAGATAGGTGTGCTTGCAATCAGCACCCTGCTACTGTATACGGACCCAAAATCTAAATTATTATTCTCTTTAGAATATTTTAGTTGTCAGAAGATAATGTTTTGGGTGTCCAAGGTTATCAACTTGTAATTTGCGAAAAACCACTGGCTGCCAAGAGGATTTCCCAGGTATTGGGATCTAAAAATATTATAGAGAAGAAACATTCTCTTGGTATAGTTGTTTTTGAAATTACTTCTGACAAGAATCAGCGATATATCGTATGTTCCGCACTAGGTCATATGTACAGTTTAACTCCATTGGAGAAAAATCGAAAAAAATATCCAATATATGAAACGGTATGGTCTCCTAGACATTCGACTATTGTGAACGAAAAGAAGAGAATCTTGGAGACTTTGAAAGTCATATCAAGGATTTCTGAAGGTGCTTCTGGATTCATACATGCTTGTGACTACGATCTTGAAGGCGAGTTAATTGGCTATAACATACTTGAATATGCTTGTAAACACAAGTATGAACAGTCACAGAGAGCAAAATTTTCTTCGCTTACTGATTCAGAAATAAATCAATCATTTAATAATTTACAACGAACCGATATTAGAATAGCTCAAGCAGGAAAGGCCAGACATCTTGTAGATTTTATTTTCGGGATTAATCTATCAAGGGCATTAGTTAGTTGCTTGACTGTTGCCAATCAAGATATCAGATATCACAATTTAAGCATTGGAAGAGTTCAGGGCCCTACTTTAGGATTTATGGTAGATAAAGAGATAAAGATTAGGGAACATATTCCAGATCCAGTATGGCATGTTAGTGGAAAATTTCAGAGAGATAACTCTTCTTTCCAGGCAAATCTGAGCAACGCAGTTCGTAAATTTTCAGAAATTCAAGAAATATTAGCTACATGTAGAAATGAAAAAGGCACTATCAAGAAAATTATTAGCAAGAACAAGAAGGTCAATCCCCCGACACCATTCAATCTAAGTGATCTGCAAAAAGAAGCCTTTAGAATATTAAGACTGTCTCCGTCCGTGACCCTTTCCGTCGCTGAGTCTCTTTACCTGGCGGCACTAATTTCATACCCACGCACATCTAGTAAAAAACTTCCTTCTTCCATAGGATATAAAAAAATTCTAGATCTATTAAGCACAAATTATGCCACAGTGGATAAAAGCATAATACAAGAATTGTTGACGCAACAACATTTGGTTCCCCATCAAGGTATTGAAGAAGATCCGGCTCATCCAGCCATTTATCCTACAGGTATAAAACACAAAAAACTAAGCACCCTCCAGAATAAAATTCTAGACTTAATAATTAAGAGATTTTTAGCTACGTTCGGAAACAGTGCTGTGACCAATTTTACCGAAGTTACTATTAATGTGAATGGCCATGATTTTATTGCGAAAGGAAATACAATTTTGAATTATGGTTGGATTCCTATTTATGAACCATATTTTAGTATCAAAGAAACGAGTTTACCCCATTTTGTCAAGGGTGATTCTGTAGAAGTAAACGAAGTTACTGTGGTAGAAGATTTTATCAAACCGCTTGCAAGATATAATCAGGCAAGTCTATTAGATAAAATGGAAATTGAAGGTATTGGAACAAAATCTACCAGGGCTGAAACAATCAACTTATTAATAAAACGCAAGTATATTGTTCAGGACAAGATTGGATTAGAACCTACTGAATTAGGATTTACAATTATTGACACTATGAAAAAATTTATTCCAGATATTGTTACTACAAAATTAACCACCTTCTTGGAATCCAGCATTAAAAGAGTAGAAGAAGGAGAGCTTGATATTATTAACCTTCAGAGATATTTAGAAAAATCCTTAATGAATCCTTTAAACAAGATTAAAATAAATGAACTGGCGATTGGCAATGAGATAAAAAATGGACTTGCTACTTCAGGAGACAAATGGTCATTAGGTAAATGTCCAAAATGTCACATAGGAGAAATGGTCTTGATCAAGAGTAATAAGACCCATAAACGATTTCTAGCCTGCTCTAAATTTAGAGTAACTGGATGCAATGCAATTGCCCTAGTTCCTCAATTTGGCTCGATCAAAAAAAGTAATGGAACTTGTACTTGTGGATGGCCGATCTTAAATGTAATGTTCAAGAGAAAAAGGACATGGAAAATATGTGTGAATCGAAGTTGCCGAGAAAATCGATCTAATAAAATAGAAAGTCATCACAATTTAGATCCAAATACATCAATATAATTTCGGTATACATCAGTTCGTCTGTTCATCAAAAGTGGAAGTGTTCTTCTTGTAGTATCTATTTTTGAGCTATCAATATCTATAAATTCAATTCCTTCTCGATTTTCCATATCTACTATGGTAGAGCCAAATGGATCGATCGCCATACTATGTCCACAATAAATATTACCAACTTGATTAGGTGCAAGCACATATACACCGTTTTCTATTGCTCTTGCTCTAACCATAATTTCCCAGTGTTCTCTCTTCATAAATCCAGCTACCCAAGCTGATGGTGATACTAGTATATTGGCTCCATTGACGGTTAGAATTCTGGAAATCTCTGGAAATCGCATGTCATAACATATGAGCAATCCCAGCTTTCCAACGGATGTTTTACTCGGTTTTTCAATAATACTTCCTGCTAGTAACTTTTTAGATTCTTTGAATCCTAACGCATCGTAAAGATGGACTTTTCTATAAATGGATTTTAGTTTTCCAAGCTCATTAATTATTACACCTGTATCAAAAACCTTATGATTCTTGTCATTGGTATTGATAATTTCATACAACGTTGCGATTACATTTATTCTGTTTTGTTTAGCCGAATTTGATAGCGTTGACACAAAATTACCAGTGATTTTCTCGGCAATTTTGTGCAATGATTCTGACTTTTGTTCAGGTGGAGAATATGCCATCTGAAATTCTGGAAAGCAGATTAATCGAGCTTTTTTCTTGGCTGCTTCCTTTATTAATTTCAGTGAGTGGACCAAATTAAGTTCCTTGTCTACAGAAGATTTCATTTGAACTATAGCAGCTTTGAATTTTTTTTTCACCGAGGTCACCTTAATTTAAAATTAAAATTATTGATCGAAAGGTTAGTGAACAAAATGATCAATCCTTTCCGGCGGAATATGCTTGTTTCTTATGTGAATATCCCCTTTCTTCCAAGAAATCCCAATTTTTACCACATATAACACAGGTAATCCGGTTTTCATTTTTGAATAATTCCAACTCATAGTGGCTGCATCGAATTTGGTACTCTTTCTTCATGGAATCCATTTCTCTCAAAGTGTCTATGTGTCTAACAGAATTTTCCGTCATATACTAGGAATACCTGATTTGATTACTTTTATCTTTCTTTTGATTTTCACGTCTAAACTAATTTAATCTAACTTACTTTGAGATAATAAAAAGCCAATTGCCTTTAGAACGGAGAAAGTTTGATAAATATGGCTGGGAAAAATATCTTATGAAGAAATGTCCCATTTGTGGCTGTACACGGCATAGGCTATTTGGCTGTGGAATTCATTGGTTAAGACACAAAAGATCAAGCAGTGGATCCTGTGAAGAAAAGTAATTTTGATCTATTTTATTTCATATAACGCTATTGATAGTTTTAATGCCATAGTATCATCTGTTTTTTCCGCTAGTGGCAGAATGTATTTTTGAGTCTCTTCCTTATAACGCAATGCCTTTCCCTTTTTTCTGTCATTTTTCAAGAAACGGGCATTGTCCAAACGGTCAGCTAGTTTAATGAATCTAGGCATCTTTGGACCTTTTGAAATATTCTCGAAATACTTGACAAGTAATTTTTCTCTGTTTTCTTCATTAGTTTTTGGTTCGGTCAGGATCCTAATTGTATCATAAATGCTATCACCAAAATTTGATCTCAAATCCTCAACAACTGCACTATCCTCTTTACTTTTTTCAATGGCATCATGTAGAATTGCTGCACAGATTGTATCTACGTCATGAACCTTTAATTCGTCAGATAATATCAGTGCAACCTTCATGGCATGGTTGATGTAAGGTTCATGGCTTTCATTTCTAAATATACCCGAATAAACACTAGCTGCAAAACTAAAAGCCTTGGTAATCTTCACAACATCGTTAAGATTATCCCCGAATGGTTGAATTAACCTGGAAAAAGCTATCTTTGTAAAATTATTTAAATTCCATTGCATTTGACTCAACTAGTTAACCAATCAATTATTTTTAATTACATTAAATCCAGCCAATTAATAAAAATTTTATACTGGTTCCTGTGATATAAAGTATTGACTAGAACGCTTACTCTGCCCATAGAGGAGGCAGTTGCATTTGGAAAGGTTAACAAATTTCTCAATTCTAAGGCTAGAA
>JACMIO010000166.1 GCA_014381105.1 bacterium
ATCCATGACAATGTGGGCAAGGGAAAGATTCATACGGTCTATGATTAAATATCGTGAAATCTAGCATTGGATGGGATATGTTCGCCAGTGTATTGTAGATAGGAAAACGTTAGTATATAAGAACGCTTGATATCACCCATATATCTACCGGTATAATGATTAGACCTAACCGAGTCGTATCTAACAGAAGTTAAACTTGTTAAGTCCAATAGAGTCCATTTATATGGTAGGTTGACCGTAAGGAATACACAATTCTCTAGAGGATAAAGGAACGTTGGAGAAAGCAAAAGCCACTAGGGTGCAAACCCACAGGAATGAGAAATAACTGGGTGGATAGTATCAAATGGTACTCTTGAAAGAGAGCAGACTTCCAACTGGTGTACAACATGATTAAAGCGAAAAGGAACTTTCCCAAAGGGAGGCAAAAGATGAGCAACACTTTAGTAATAAAGTCCACATTGCCTAATGTTACGTCATGGAAGACAATTGATTGGACTTCCGTATCTGCGTATGTAGAAAAGTTACAACAACGAATATATCGTGCCGTAAGTCAAGGAAAGAATCGCGAAGTAAGAGAATTACAAAGATTACTTATGCGAAGCAAAGCTGCTTTACTATTATCAATCAGAAAGGTTACACAAATCAACAAAGGAAAGAAGACCGCAGGTGTTGATAGGTACACTGCATTAACAGATACAGAAAGATTAAAATTGTATCTACAGATGAAGGAATATGATATAAGTCAACACAAACCTAAGCCATCCTATCGAATCTATATTAAGAAAAAGAATGGCAAACTTAGGCCTTTGAGCATTCCTGTAATAAAAGATAGAATTTGGCAAAACATAGCCAAACTTGCATTAGAGCCACAATGGGAATATATATTTGAACCTACTTCCTACGGATTCCGTCCGGGAAGGGGTTGTCATGATGCAATCTCAAGAATATTTAATTCCTTGGCTAGAAAGAAGAAAAGATGGATATTTGAAGGAGATTTCAAAGGATGCTTTGATAATTTAAGACACGACTATATCATGGAACAAATAAAGTGTTTTCCTAACAAAGATATCATAGAAAAATGGCTGAAATCGGGTTATATAGACAATAATGTTTTCAATGAAACAGACCGAGGCGGAGGTCAAGGCTCAATCATTTCACCATTACTTGCAAACATAGCATTGCATGGAATGGAAGAAATCCTAGGTATAAAATACACAATGAAAAAGGCTAAAGATAGCGAATGCGCATCCAATATAACTAATTACTCTATGACTCGTTATGCAGATGACTTTGTAATTATGTGTAGAACAAAGGAACAGGCAGAATCAGTATACACCAAATTAGAAGGATATCTTGAGAAAAGAGGATTAGAATTAGAACCTACCAAAACAAGAGTTGTGGAAATTACAGAAGGGTTTGACTTCCTAGGATTTAATGTTAGAGTATACAAAACCTCTCAAGGTGAAAAGTTGTTTATTAAACCATCCAAAGATACCATCAAGAAAAGTAAAAATAAAATCACTTCCAAGGTTAAAGAATTATATGGAGCTAATGTAGAGAAACTGATTCATGTGTTAAATCCAATATTAAGAGGAATCGCAAATTACTGGTCTCCAGTAGTAGCCAAGAAGGCATTTAATAATATGGATTCACACAATTATTATGTGACAAATATGTTCCTATGCAGAATGCATAGCAATAAAGGCAAGAAATGGATGTTCCAAAGATACTATAGGACAGATTATAAAGGAAAGCATAAAGATAGATGGATTTTATCCTCGCCAAATGAGGGAAAAGTACAACTTATTAAAATGTCTTGGACTCCAATAAAAAGACATACGATGATTAGACATAAGTCCACACCATATGATAGTAACCTAAAAGAATATTTTGAAAATAGAAAAAGCAAAAACAAAAACTTGACTGAAGGGGAAGAAGTATGCTTGAGCTGTATGTTTTGAAAGAGACACGTACAGTTCTTAGGCGAGAAAGGAGGAGCAATCCTCCCTACTTAGCCGACAATGTGAAAGAGGGGTTGATGGAAATGGTTGAGTATGGAAGAAGCAATAGATGGTATAATGACTATGATTCTGAAATCGAATTTTGCAAAAAACATGGATTTGATTTTTTACAAGTTTGGTATAAAGGCGGAACTTTACAAGGCGACAAAATAGCTGAACCAAAAGAAAAGACTATTTTAGAAAAAGGATTCCCCATCATTATCCATGCTCTATTTGAGATTGAGGATTACGATAAATATAGGGAAGACTTGCTAAGAATATTGAAGTATCTACATCATAAAGAAGTTATAATACATCCTGTTTGTCATCCTTTACAATCAGATTCAATATTCAAATTAGCAGAGTGTAACAAACAATTAACTGAGCTGTTTTATAATAATGGTATAACTGTTTATATTGAAAATAATAGTAAATTGGACCCGATAAACTACTTGCCGAATGAACTGAAAATTATATTTGATTGCAGTCCAAAAACAGAGTTTCTTCTTGATATAGCTCATATAGATAGCTATGAACATTTGCAAAAAATAATAGATGTTAGATTTCCAAAATGCTTACATGTGTCTGATAAACACTTTTCTGTCATTCATGAACATTTGCCAATAGGGCAAGGTGATTTAGATTTTCAAAAAATTTTTAATAATTACATAAAGGGATACAATGGTAAAATTATTTTTGAAGTGGTAACTGATGTTGATGATGAAATAATAAATAGCAAAGAAATTATTCAAACCATAGTTAATCAAGTGTAGCGAATTTAATA
>JACMIO010000167.1 GCA_014381105.1 bacterium
ATCCTCCAAAATGCTATACCATTTTCTTAATAAAAAGACCAGAAATATTATTGCAGCAGTAGTTCCAGTAAGCAAGGAGAACATCTACAAAAAACCTTAGACAATATTCCATCCGAACTTCGTGGCACGGCAAGCGAATTTGTTCTGTTAGATGAATTGAAAAAGGCATTCCCAGATGATGATGTTAGACCTAAGAAATTTGGCGTCGCAATGGCGGATGTAGTGCAAGTAGTTGTTACCAATACAGGGCTTAAGATTCCTCCAATTGTCTACGATAGGAAAACAGGCGAATCAGTAACAAAATCAGATATAATGAAAGCAAGGAACTACAAAACAGTACATAATACTGATTACATTATTATAGTAACAGAAAAGGGAATCAAAGACAATTCTCTTACGGAAGAAAGAGAAGGCATTCTCTTAGTACATCCACGTATTGTAGTTGATATAGCGAGGCGCATACGAAGCTTTCTCATCGAAATTTCAAAACAGACTCAATCTAATAAGGGAAGACAATCTAAGCAAGCAAAGCTCTATGGTTACTTTACTAGTACCGAGTACTACAGAGAAATTAAGGAAACATCAGAAATAAAAGAAAAACTTGACCAACTACAAAAGAAAGAAGAGGATTATCACAAAAATACATGGAAAAGAAGGAAAGAATTTGTCACAGAGTGGTATGAGATAAACAAAAAGAACGAAGAAGTAGTTTCAGATATAACACAAGATGATCAAATGGGCAACGAAGGTCAAGATGAGTCTAAAGAAGATGGAGATAATCCATCTTCTTAATTTGGATTCAATAAAACCTTCCTTTTGACACAATATTGAATTAGAATTAAGGTGACATATCAGAAGAATACTTTAAGATAAAATCCCGATTCAGATTCCCTTTGTATACTATTAAATATTTTGTTAAAGTATTACGTGGCAATGAGTCAAGTTTTATTTTCAAATTTAGATAACGAGGGACTGCTCGATAAATACTGATTCGAATACTCATCAGCTCTGTTATTCCTATAGAGGAAACGATCTGAGGGTTTAGTGGAGGGGATGGGATTTGAACCCATGACCACCTGCGTGTAAGGCAGGTATCATAACCAGTCTAGACCACCCCTCCATCGGTTTTCATGCTTGTCAAAAAGTATAATATTCAGGGGTTATTTGAATTAATCAAACGCTCAATCACATGTTTCCAATTTGAGTATTTTTAATTTTTTTTATTGGATTCAAACTTTTATTAAACTGCGTAGCTAAATCACTAAGCATGTCATTTGGCGTTGATACGCTTGGAGGTTTAAGTGAGAAATTAAAACAATTAGTAAACGAGACACAAGAACATTATGAATCTTTTATTGGTGATGCTCAACTTTACAAAAAAGGAAAAATTGGTGATAAAGAATTTTTCGGGAAAACAGCAAAATTCATGATATCTCTTTCTGCGCTAAATTTTCTATCTATTAGAGTAATACTCGAAATGAAATCCGCAGTGGATAAAGGTTCATCATTAAAAAGTCCAACTGGAGGAATTGCACAGCCTTCATCTGGCTCCGGATTTGGGGTCAATTCGTTTGTAGACAGCGGCGGTAGTATCGGTGGAAACCAACCATCAGACAATGCTCAATATCTGTTACCCGAACCTGATCAACTAAATGAACCAAAATTCAGGCCAGTCGACATAACCATTAAACCTGAAGCTAACCAGGATTCAAAAAAGAATTGTGTCAAATGCAAGTCATCAATTCCTGTTACAGCTAAATTCTGTCCCAAGTGTGGAAATTCGCAATAATTAAAAACTCCATTTTGTTTTAATTTATTATGGAGATCTTTAATGGGAGAGCCGCTACTGAAGAGTACATGTCAACACATTCCCTGACTTTTTCGACTCCTGAAATGACATTAAAAAAATTTGCATTGTGGTTAGGAGATCAAGTTAATGTTCCTGGAAAAGACAAGACTGTACCTCGCTTGCTGACGTATATCAAGGATGTCAACAATCAGTCAGGTAGTTCCGATTTCCTTCCGGATACTGATGAATCATTCAAGCCAAGCGGAGCAGTTACAGATATGTTTAAGGACACGACAGAGGTCACACAGGTCAAATCTTCGCCCAACTGTCATAATTGCAATTATCCACTCAAAACAGCATCAAAATTCTGTCCCAAGTGTGGGTCAAGACAACACTGAACATAATTCTGTGTCTGAACTACTAAAATTTCATATCAGGCTTGTAAAGTCTTTCCTCTCTTGATTTTATGTTTTGTAAATGCTTTAAATTAAAGAATAACTAAAGTTCACAGACCATTGCCTGGAAATGTAGGAATCGAATCTAGAGCTTTTGGCTTTCTTTTTATCAGTATCGCATTAGCAGTTCTAACAGGCACTATAATTAACGAATTCTTAGCAACTCATCATATTCCAATTTATTATCAACTACTTGCATGGATATTGGTATTTATTTTTGTATTGGGAATAACGTTTACAAAAATGAAGAATCTGTTTCGATCGATAAGAAACAGAATGAAAAATAGCATAAGATGGCCCCTTCATGCAAAAATAGTTAACGGTATAAGTTGGGCAGGACCATTTTTGGCTATTCCTATATTCCATCCTTTTGCACACTACTTGATACTCTTAGGAATTGGAACTGGTAACATCTCCACGTATTTTTTGATTAAATATTATAATAATTACAAAAATAAGGAACAATTTATTGTTGGAATACTTGCGATAACAATGATCCCAGTTTTGTTTCTAGTTGATGTTTTGCTTGCGCCTGTTTTAGTTCATCAACATGTATTAACACTTTCCAGATTATTTGTTGCAGTATCATATGGGGTAGGAGGTATTTACGCATTAAATGAAAGATGAAAAGATTGCAATATGTATAATGAGTGGCGGACTAGATTCTCTCTGTGCTACAGCATATGTTAAGAATTACAAAAAATATACAATAAAGATAATTTCATTTTCTTACGGTCAAAGGGCTAAACGCGAAATAATTCAATCAAAAAAGCTTGCCAAGGCCTTGAATTCAGAAGAATACCGTACGGTAGATATTAGTTTTATGAAGGAATTATACGGTAATTCAAACGTACTAACTAACAGCAAATTTTCAATTCCGTCCAAATTCGACCATAGTATTGTAGTGCCCATTAGAAATGCTGTTTTCATAACTATTGCAACAGCTTGGGCATTTAGCGTTAATGCAGATTTGATTGTACTTGGTGCTCACACCGGTGATTTTCATTACCCCGACTGCAGACCAAAATTTATTCAATCTATAACAAATGCATTGAACACAGGTGAGGAGGACAAAATCAAAAATGGAAGCAAACGAAAAATTTCCATATGGTCTCCGTCTCTGGAAGGCATTACTAAATATGAGCTATTAAAATTAGGTCACAAACTATTAGGCGATACAATATTTGAATCATGGAGTTGTTATACAAATGGTAAAAGAATGCATAAAGATATAGTGCAATGTGGAGAATGCGAATCGTGTATAAATAGGAAGATGGCATTTAGTAAAGCAGGTATAGAGGATAAAACAATTTATGCAAAGAACTGAAAATAAAGCAAGAGCAAGAGTTAGTGAGATATTTACTAGCATCGAAGGAGAAGGGATATTCGTCGGAAAGAAAACATTGTTTATCCGATTCTCGGGTTGTCATTTAAAATGCAGATGGTGTGATACAAAGTATGCGTTACCTCTAGATAGTGGAACAGAGTACCAAATCGATGAAATTGAGGATCTCATTATTAGAGAACTTCAACCATTCACATACAAAGTGAATTTCACCGGAGGAGAACCATTACTGCAAACCGACGCCGTAATCAAATTAGCAGATTTCATAAAAAAACAGACTAACCTCAAAACTTACATTGAATCATCATGCTTTGATTCTGAACTTTTCAGTAAAGTTTTACCATATATCGACATATGCAAGATTGAATTCAAAACTGACGATTCTAAAGTTGTTGAAAATGAAGTGTATGATAGTTTGCTATTAAACGAGATTAAATGTTTGGAGTTAGCTGTTGAAAGTAACAAGACCACTTACATTAAAATAGTGGTGACCAATTCTACAAATCTTGAAAGTTTCAAGAGTTTGGTTTACAATATTTCAAAGAAAATAAAACCTTCAGACATTTTGGGCTTTATTATTCAACCTAGTCACGGAGTAGACCAACCAACTGTTAATAAGCTTCTAGATACTTATGATATTGTCCAGCCCATGTTTCCGGAAGTGAGGATTATACCACAGCTACATAAAGAAATAGGTGCTAGATAAATAAAGGGGAAAAACATGAAAAAAACTTCACTTAACAAGAGAAAGATAGAAAAACTCGTTAGGGAGCTCATAGTACAATTGGGAGAAAACCCCGACCGTGAAGGTCTTCTGGGAACTCCACAAAGAATTGCGGATATGTATGAAGAGATTTTTGCCGGGTATTGCATGAATTCCGAGCTTGAAATTAGTTTTAGTGAAGAAACCGATTCCATTATTGCAAAAGACATTCAATTCTATAGTATGTGTGAGCATCATATGCTTCCTTTCTTTGGGAGAATACATATCGCCTACACTCCATCAGGAAAAGTCTTTGGAATATCAAAACTCGCACGGCTGGTAGAGAAATACTCTAAAAGATTGCAAATTCAGGAAAGACTCACAAAGGAAGTTGCAGACGAAATAATGAAAATGGGAGTTAAAGGTGTAACTGTTATTGCAGAAGGAGAGCATCTATGCATGAAGATGAGAGGCGTTAGAAACAACAGTACTATTATTACAATAGCAAATCGTGGTCTAGTAGATCAAAATGACGCCCGAGCACACTTATTAGCTATGGTATATGATTCTAAACCCAAAATACATACGGCATAACAAAAAATACATACGGCATAACAAAAATCACAATAATCCTTATAAAAAAGGACTATTTCAATAGGTAGGGAAGAATGACAAACACCATATTCAGACTTCAATCGCACAAATTCAGCACTGACAACATCCAGACCACTTTAGTATGTTCAAAATGCGACGAGGTTTTCTCAAAAGAGTTCCCTCTAGACCTCGAAGGTCAGACAATTGAATTTAAATGTCCTGTTTGCAATTCTACCGGTGAAGCCGATCTTCCTTATAAAAGCGCTGATGAAAGAGAAGAGCTCGAAGAAGACTTTGATGAAGTCGAAGAAGAAGATGGTGGAGAAGAATCTGAGGAAGATTATTAATTTTTAGTACAAGACAATTGTCCAACCCAGCTTTTCATATTAGAATTTATTCGATAATTTCTAGGTCGATAATCTGAACACAAACTGTAACCAACTCTAAATCCACTCTACTGCTTGGTACCAATTCGTGACAATTGAGCTAAAAACGCAGTTAACTGAATATCTGGATGTGACCCATGAGTCAAACGATAGTCATATTCAGCTATTAGAGAAGCAAAGTCTTCGGGGTGGGATAACTTTAAGGAGTACACGGCTTCGTATGCATATTTTAGAAAATCGAATTCAGACATTCCATAGAGTGCAGTTAATTCAAGTAATTTGACCCTGGCTTCATTAAATTTACCTGACATTGCCAGCTTGATTATTTCACTTACCTTTGATTTTCCAGTAAGTCCCAAGGATGCCTGGACGTTTGAAATACTAACCGATCCCATTACAGCGGCAGTTTGAAGAATGTTTATTGAATGACGCAGATCACCATTTGTAGATTCAAAAATTTGCGAAATTGCTTTATCATCATATTTTATTCCCTCTTTTTTACATAATGATTTTAGATGATTCTCTATGATTTCTTTTTCGATTCTCTTAAATCTGAATATTGCACAACGACTTTGAATAGGCTCAATAATCTGCGATAAATAATTACATATTATAACAAAACGAGTTGTCTCAGAACTATCTTCAATTATCCTTCGCAAAGCTGTCTGGGCTTCGGACGTCATTTCATCGGCTTCATCTAAAATTATTATTCTAAATTTTCTTTCTTCCCTATCACTTGTTCTTATTTTAAAAACGGAAGCAAATTCCTTGACCCTTTCTCGAACCATCTTTATTCCTCTTTCATCTGAGGCATTGAGCTCAAGTGTATCTCTCTTCCAATCTTCCCCAAGTAATTGTCTTGACATACACAGTGCAGTAGTAGTTTTGCCAACTCCAGCAGGACCTGTAAATAATAAGTGCGGCATTCCAGCAGGTTCTTTCATTAAGTTCTTTAAACTCTCTACGATATCCTTTTGATTGACAACATCATCTAATTTAATAGGCCTGTATTTTTCTACCCACATTAAATCTGACAAGTTATTTGCCTCTGTTTGTGGCATACAAGATGTTCGAATTGTCAGATATTTAATCGGTCGTGTAAAGTTTAACTAAGTAGATTTCTAAGACTATATCCCCAATATGTCGTCATCCATCATTCTCACTCAAAGCGTATTTGAAAGCTTAAAAAACAGATACTTACTTGAATATCTCCTTGAAGAGGTTAGAGTTACATTCAAGTCTGATGTAAAAATATCACTCAATGATATACACATCAATGCCAAGGAAGGTGATATCTTACAATTGCCAAGATGGCTCACAAAAATTTTGTTGAATAAGAATCTAATTGAAAATCAAGATTATGAAATATCAAGTTATGTATCAAAGGCATTGAATAGAGAACGTATAGCAAAACCACATGATATTTCAGGTATAGAAGCGGACTTTTACATTCGTGTAAATGACTTTCTTGAAAGTCTTAGTGAAAAGGAAAGGGAAACGCTAATGGTATCACTTAATTCATTCGTGATGTCCAGGCTTGGAAAAATTGTGAAACTAGCAGCTGCTTCGTCACTTTCCGCAGAAACAGAATCAAAATTATCTGCAGAGGAGAGACAGCTTTATAATTTTGTCCATACTTCTTCATTGGCCTTTAAAGAATCGGTGTTGCACAAGTAAATGACTGAGCAAAAGCAACAAACAACTTCGGCAATATCAGACGAATTAGAATCATTTTTGCGTGCCTATAAGGACAGGGATGGAAACTACAAGTATTTTGATAGAATTAACAACATGATGGCATCAAATACCACCTTTATTGTAGTTGATTATATCGACCTAGATAGAAATAAGCCAGAACTAACAAAATTAATTACTGATACACCCGATGATATGTTTGACGCTTTTAACAAAGCTGTATACTCAATCTTAAGAGAAATTCATTACGACTATGCTGAGGAAATTAAAGACAAGATAAAAGTAAGAATTGGAAATTATTCTGTTCAAAAAGGGCTAAGAGAAATAAACGCAGATGTGATAAACAAGTTGATAAGCGTTCCTGGTATGGTAGTTAGGACTTCTGAAATTAAACCACTTGCCAAAAAGATTGCATATGCATGTCTGAATTGTAATACTCTTAATGAAGCCCAGCTTAAAGGTCTAACCCTAAAGAAACCTATGAGATGTACTCAGTGTTCTGAAAAGGAACTTGAAATGGATCCAGAGAATAGCTACTTTACCGATTTCCAGTTAGTTAGGATTCAAGAACTACCGGAAGATTTACCCGCAGGTCAACTTCCGCATTATGTAGAAGTTACTGTTATGGATGATCTTGTTGACAGGTGCAGACCTGGAGATAGGATTTTGTTGACAGGGATAGTCAGGATTGAGCAAGAGCAGTCATTACAAGTAAGGACAAGTCTATTCAGACTGCGCATGGAAGGTAACAATATAGAGTTTCTTGGAGGAATTTTGGGGAATAAAGATGAGAGAACTGTTGACAGTAAAGATGAGAGAACTGTTGATAGAATAGTTATAAGCAGAGAAGATGAAAAACGGATCTTAGCTCTTTCAAGTATGCCAGATAATTATGACAAACTAATTGCATCATTTGCACCTCATATTTATGGACATGAAGTAATCAAAGAATCTATTCTTTTACTAATTGTAGGATCGGTAACAAAGAAATTAGCTGATGGCTCAAATCGTAGAGGAGATATCAATATCTTTCTCGTTGGAGATCCAGGTACTGCCAAATCTGAAATGCTCAAATTTGCTGCAAAAATAGCACCAAGAGGTCTGTATACCTCAGGAAGAGGTACTACTGCTGCAGGTTTAACAGCCGCAGTAATTCGCGATAAATCCGGAATTATGATGCTCGAGGCGGGGGCTGTGGTTTTGGGCGATCAAGGCCTCGTTTGTATAGATGAGTTTGACAAGATAAAGTCCGAAGACAGATCTGCGCTCCATGAAGTTATGGAGCAACAGACCTGTTCGGTCGCAAAAGGAGGAATAGTGGCAACACTGAATGCTCGAACGTCAATCCTATCTGCAGCTAATCCTAAATATGGTAAATACGATCCTTTTAGAAACATTACAGAGAACGTAGAGCCACTTCCTATACCGTTACTGACAAGGTTTGATATCATTCATGTAATCAGAGATAGCGCTGATACTGAAAGAGATAATCGAATTGCAAGCCACATACTTGAAATACATAGAGACATAGAACATGCAGCCCAGTCCGCTATAGAGATAGATCTATTTCGCAAATATCTAGCCTATGCCAAACAAATTGAACCAAAACTCACACCTGAAGCAATTGATATCTTGAGAAAATATTATTTGCAAATGAGAAACGTTGATTCGGAAGGAATGATAACAGCAACCCCTCGTCAGTTGGAAGGTCTCGTACGCCTTGCTACTGCAAGAGCTAGATTGTTATTGAAAGATAACGTAGATACGGAAGACGCTGAGAGAGCGATATACCTCGTTTCACAAATGTTAGAAACTGTAGGTATAGATGTCAACACTGGAAAAGTTGATCTCGGTGTTCTTCATGGAAAACCTCTTAGCGAAACTTCAAAATTAAAGACATTCACGGATGTCTTCAACGGTTTATCTGGAGAGGACAAGAACGACGTTGAAGAAAAGAATTTCATTGATGAACTCGTGAAAACAGGAAAGTTTACAGAAGATGAAGCCAAAGATTTCATAAGGAAAGCGATGCAAAATGGACAAATTTACGAGAGAAGAGCAGGATTTTATGCAAAGGCATAAGAAGTAAAGTATCATCTCATCAAAGCTTTTCTATAAGGATTCCTCTTAGCCATTAATTACAACGTACACGTTAAAAGCCTCAATATTATTAATATATTAATTAGAAAGAATTAATTCAATTGAGCGAATGAAGGAATATTTACAGGAGCTATTACGATTATTAAATTACGGTTCATTATATCCCCCACAAGAACTTGCGTTATCAAAGGGAGTAATGAATGGTAACAATATACTTGTTACAACTCCTACATCAAGCGGAAAAACACTGATTGGACTAATGGGAATGATAAACATCCTTAGTCAGAGAAAAAAAGTAGTTTATCTTACTCCACTAAAAGCATTAGCCGCAGAAAAATTTAATGAGTTTAAGATAATTAAAAATTTGAGTTGTTTTAAGAATAGGAAAATAAATATTGCAATCTCCACAGGTGATTACGACTCTTCTGGAACCGAATTGATTGACAAAGATATTATCATAATAACAAATGAAAAAATGGATTCAATCTTAAGACATGATTCAAACTGGATTTTTGACGTCGGTCTGTTCATTATTGACGAAATACATCTGCTTACAGAACGTGAAAGAGGCCCAACTTTAGAAATAATATTGACAAAGATCAAACTAATGACACAAAGGCCTCAAATAATTGGAATAAGCGCGACGATATCAAATTCAGATGAAATTGCTGATTGGTTAAAATGTGAACCAATACAAAGTAAGTGGCGTCCTACTGAATTGATAGAAGGTGTGTATAATTATGGTAAAGTTACCATGAGTAATGGTACAACTTTTGAAATTGATAATATTGGAGTTGCTGATAATTCAACCGGTGGAATAATAAGTCTTGCAATGGATTCGATTACTAATGATGGAGGACAATCACTTGTGTTTGCAGAGACACGTAAACGCACTGTTTCACTTGCAAAAAAAACTTCAGATATAGTGCCAAAATTACTGGACAAAGCTTCAAAACTTTCAGCACAAAAGATTGGAGTAGAAATTTTAAAACAGGGAGATGATACGGAACTTAATAGAACACTTTCGAGTATTGTTACAAAAGGTGTGGGATTTCACCATGCAGGCCTAGGAGTAAAAAGCAGGCAAATTGTAGAAGATGCTTTTAGAAATGGCACAATAAAGATATTATTTGCCACACCAACTCTCGCTGCAGGAGTAAATCTACCTGCTAGACGTGTTGTAATCACCAGTATTTTTAGATACAATTATGAATATGGCGGTAATGTTCCATTGAGTGTATTACAGTACAAACAATTATGTGGACGGGCCGGAAGACCTGCTTATGATAAATATGGAGAAGCAATTATAATCGCAGATTCGAGAACCAACCCAGAAGATCTCTACAATCATTTTGTGTTAGGAGAGCCGGAACCAATCGTTTCTCAGTTAATGAATGAAACGGCACTAAGAGTACATGTTCTAGGAGTGATAGCTTCAAGATCTAAATTATTAAAGTCTGAATTACTTTACTTTTTTGAGGAAACATTTCTCTCAAAGAATCACAGAAATGAAAGTATCAGCTTTGAAATTGACTCGCTGCTGCACTATCTACACGACGAGGGATTAATTATCATGAGGAATGAGTTACTTATGGCTACTAGATTTGGTAAACGCATTTCCTTGTTGTATATCGATCCAAAAACCGGTATTCATTTCAAGAAAAATTTAGATTTCTATAATAGTAACAAATATGATGATGGCATAAATTTTTTACATTGGATTTGTGATTCTTATGATTTTTATCCAAAGTTAACATTGAGGCAAAATGAAATAGAATACTTTGAAAGAATGTTTGAGAAACATGAACTGGCTTCTCACGGGCTCTCAAATTATGACTATTCATTAAAAAATTTGATAATTCTTCTAGAATGGATCGATGAATCAAGCGAAGCATATCTGAACGAAAAATTTGGAGTTGAACCTGGGGATCTATATAGAATGGTTGAAACTACGTACTGGTTGTCATACTGTCTTTATGAAATTGCAAAATTAATAGGAAGAAAAGATCTTTTAACAGAAATAGCTATATTACGATTGAGAATTAAACATGGCATAAAATCAGAATTGATCTCTCTTATCCAACTTGAGGGAATTGGAAGAATTAGGGCAAGGGCTCTATATAAGGCAGGAATCACTAATGTTAATGAAATTGACAAGATTTCTGAATCAAAACTGGGGTCCATACCAAAAATAGGGGTTAAACTTGCAAAAAAACTAAAGAATCAAATCAAGAATTAAAAATGAGTGCAAAAAGATATTTCAAATATAGTTACAACAGGTGATTGAAAATTGGTTTATCCATCAGATACTATCATAAATGCAGTTATTGTCTCTGCTATCTCATTCTTGATTATTTTCTTAATCACACCTCCTTTTATTAAATACCTAAACAAGAAAGGGAAAACGGTAGTAGACTATCATAAGCCTGGAAAACCTCTCATTCCAAGACCCGCCGGTCCTGTCCTATTAATGGGAATAGTAATAGCTGAAATATTATTATATTTGTTAATACAGGACGTAAAAATCATATCTCTATTATTGACTACTACTATCGCATTTTTCATTGGGTATATTGATGACTTGAAAACTATGCCAGGTTGGTTTAAACCTGTCGCTTTGATATTGGCGGCAATACCTATAGTAGTATTAGGAAGCCACGGAAATTATCTTGGACTAATATTTGATAGTGCATTCATACCTCTGCTATATATCCCACTTATTCTTTCTTTAATACCTATAGTTGGTAATACTGTAAACTCGATTGATGTTTTCAATGGCGTAGCAAGTGGCTTTATGGTAATAATAATGATACCATTATTAGTAAGTGTTTTATTATTTGGTAATACTAATGTTTTTCTAATGGGTCTCCCATTACTCTTTGGCTCTATTGCGATATACCATTATCATAAATTTCCAAGCAAGATATTTCTTGGTGATTCAGGCACACTATTATTAGGATCAATGTATGCCGCTATATCAATAGCAGGAAATTCAGAGATTATTGGTGTTATAGCACTATTACCGGCAGTAATGAATTCATTCCTGTTTCTCTCTAGTGTGAAGAAAATAGTGGAACACAGGCAGGTCAAGACCAGACCTGTAACAATAGGTGATGATTATAGATTAATGGCATCCAAAGAAAGTAGGGCACCAGCAACATTAGTAAGACTAATCCTTGCTAAAGGCCCATTATCTGAAAAGGAAATAATAAATAGAATCCTTATACTAGGAACGTTTTCATCGATACTGTCATTCATTTCAATTGTTATTCAATATTCAATTATGAAAGGAATAATATCATTATGAGATTGTTTGGATTGTTCGCTCTTATTTTTATCATGTGGAGTATGATAATGCTAGTTTCATACTTTTTGATATTTATAATTGGTCCATTACATATTAATGTGTTCAATAATTCTACTGATGGACTGATCTCCTCCATAGTCAAGGCATCACTAGCTATCGGATTGGTAGTCGTGTTGATTTTGTTACTGGGCATTCTTAAAACGAAATATTTACGAAAGACATTGCTAAAGAGTTAAATCTAGAGTGTAAAATCTATATCCGTGAGACTTTTATCAAATCTTTCAATTTTACTTCCATTCCATATCTCTTTTCTTCATGTTTCATGTGATTGTAAATCTTAAGTACCTCAGCAGCATTCTTGAAAAGATTGAATTTACCATTGATTTTCATCTGAATGAACTTGAAAACAAGAGCATAAATCTGAAACTTCTTCAAAACTTCCCTTCTATACGCATTGAAATCATTAATGTGTTTGATAAATAATTGTGCGCACCATGTTGATGGAATGATTCCTTCACCAAGCAAAGGATATACAGTGCCAATTGATTCACCGACCCCAATAGTTTTCCGACCATCAGTAAAAGGTTCGGAATTTTTGGGCGGACTTATTCTGACTGGACGACCAACTTTTTTTATTACTTCACATTTGTGTTTTTTCAAAAATTCATCAACAAATACATTGTTATTTTTACGTTCATAATCTCCAGCTCCGATATGTGCATAACCATTTTCTAATGGAAAGTACCAAAAATAGCCCTTCATCGAGGGAAAAGCTTTCAAGTAAAAATCATCAAAAGGAGTTTTATCCTGATATTTCACTTTATACTGAATACAGGGTATCCACATTTCGTTTTGCGGGCGTGGTAAATAATTTCGGTGAAAGCCTGTAGCATCAATAATAAGATCAAACTCTGATTCAAGATTCTCTTTTTTTGGAATAACACCAAATTGGATGTTAGTACCTCTTGTCATGTCCTTGATTAATTTTATCTTGTCATAAGTTACCATCCCTTTTAGTCCAACATTGATACTGTTATCCTCTTTACCACTCTGGCCCATATCCACCTTCATGTTTTTTCCCTCATGTAAAATATAGTCATTAAACTCCAGCCCACATTCCTTGATCAAATCTTCCATTATATTTTCACAAGTTGCCCAGGCACAAACTGCATCATGTTCTTCAAGAGGCATCCTTTCAAATCCCTTAACGTAATTGTCATGATCACTACTCAAGCTGTTCATAAGATATGCTCCTGCGACTCCCATTCCAACGACTGCTATCTTCATTTGGTAACGACATTTAACATATCGGTAAATAAAAGTGTGATGTTTTTCCTAACCCAGGTTATTTTAGATATTTTTCATATGACAAGTTATATTAGTTATTAAAATTAGAAGGCATGTAAGAAAAGAAGTTGACCAAGAATATTCCGAAATATGTTAGAGTCGGGATGCTCCTACTTGTTATGGGAGCCATAATAGTAGGGATTGGAACATATTTGAGCAAAGGTTCTTTGTCATTATATGGATTAATAATGGCGATATGCGGATTTGTCATTTATTTTGCAGCTTCAATTGCGTCAAGAAGGAAAAATATGCAAATCTGAGGAAATCCAACATTCTGATATATTCATCCAATCCAACCTTCCCTTCATTGTAAGCGAGGTGTTTTTTTAAGATAATACGGCTTTTGATTAAACTTATAAATTGTACCCAGCTATCGTATGCTGAAGATAATTGGAAGGTAGCACCATAGGAAAAGAAGAGAATTTTGATGATCTGGACAAAGTGCTTGCTGAAAAACCAGATATCCTAACAGAAACTACCTCCGAAACGACTGATATAGTGCAAGAAAGCACTTCGGAAACTGATGCTTCCGAATTAGAGACAGTCAATGGTAAATCATCTGATAGTAATAGTGAACCTGAAAATTCTCGAATAGAAACTGAAAGCCAGGAATCAGATTCAAAATTCTTTGCGATAAGAACAACTGGTGGTCAAGAACATATTGTAGTAAATTTGGCTCAAAATAGGATAAATTCAAAGAAGATTGATGTACGTTCTATCTTGTTACTTGATAGTTTTAAGGGATACATAATAATCGAGGCCCCTAACTCTAACATCGCTTATGATGCTCTTATTGGGGTCAGACATGTCAAGGGGCAGATCCGTGGAGAATTACCCTATAAAGACATTGAAAGTTATTTAGTAAAAAGACCTGTGGTATCAGAATTAAATATAGATGATACAGTCGAGGTTATCGCTGGACCATTCAAATCCATGAAGGCCAAGATAACAAGGGTTGATTATGAAAAGCAAGAGGCAACCGTGTTATTGCTAGATTCTCCTTATCAGATACCCGTTACAGTTGATGCAAATTATTTGAAAAAGTCCACATAGGATGGCCACAATAACTATTAAATTAAAGAACATAAATCTAAAAATGGTCTGATATGGAACAAAAAAAATCTATTTCTGCTCTTGTTAGTGGCGGAGAAGCCAGTGCTGGACCTCCACTTGGACCTGCATTAGGGCCTATGGGTATAAACGTTTTGCAAGTTGTTAATACGATTAATGAGAAAACCAAAGAATTTCAAGGAATGAAAGTTCCTGTAAAAGTAGAGATTGATCCAGATACAAAAAAATTTAACGTTGAAGTCGGCGTACCTCCAACTACTGCTTTAATAGCAAAAGAAGCAAATGTTTCCAAGGGATCTGGTACAGCAGGAAAGGACTATGTTGGAAATATTTCCATGGAAGGAATAGTAAAAATAGCTAAGATGAAAATTGAAGTTTCGTACGCAACAACCATAAAATCAAGCGTAAAGGAAATTATTGGTTCTTGTGTAAGTAGCGGAATTAAAGTGGAAAACAAGCCTGCCAAAGAAATCTATTCTGACTTGATGGAAGGAAAATTCGATCAATTGTTTACGTAGATTTTTTGTTTTAAATTATTTTTTATACGTCGCAAATTTAAAATATGCGAAAAATGGATTTTACATTAAGTTTTAGGAGATATGATATAATTAATGTCAATTCAACAAGGTTCAGCAGGTGGTATGCCTGTTTTGATATTGAAAGAAGGAGCAAGTCAGACTAAAGGCCGAGATGCACAGAAAAATAATATCGCAGCTGCAAAATTGATTGCAGAAGTTGTAAGGAGCTCCCTAGGTCCACGAGGAATGGATAAGATGTTAGTAGATGGGCTAGGAGACGTAACAATTACCAATGATGGTGCAACAATATTGAAGGAAATAGACGTTCAGCATCCGGCGGCAAAGATGATGGTGGAAATAAGCAAAGCTACTGACAATGAGGTAGGTGACGGGACTTCCTCTGTGGTAGTTTTGGCAGGCGCATTGATAGAGAAAGCTGAAGAGTTAATCAATAAAGATGTTCATCCGACTATAATTGTTGATGGATATAGAAAGAGCGCGTTAAAGAGCATTGAAATCTTTAATCAGATAGCACAAAAATAGACGGTAGCAACAAAGCTGAATTAATAAAGATAGCAAGAACATCAATGCAGACCAAACTTGTATCCAAAGAATCTGATGAGTTATCTCAAGTGGTTGTTAATGCAGCTTTACAGGTTTCTGAACCAAGAGAATCTGGTTATAGTGTAGATATTGATGACGTCAAGGTTGAAAAGAAAGCCGGCGGCTCTTTACGAGATACCAAACTAATCAAGGGAATTGTACTTGATAAGGAAGTTGTTCATGGCGGAATGCCAAAAAGGGTTGAGAAGGCAAAAATTGCTCTCGTCAACTCTGCTCTAGAAATAGAGAAAACTGAATTCGATGCCAAAATCAACATCAGTTCGCCAGATCAAATGAAGATGTTCCTAGAAGAAGAGAATAGAATGCTAAAAAGTATGGTAGACAAGATTATTTCTTCAGGTGCCAATGTAGCTATTTGTCAAAAAGGCATTGATGACGTTGCGCAGCATTATTTGGCCAAATCCAATGTCTTGTCTGTTCGAAGAGTCAAAGAAAGTGATATGACCAAATTGGCCAGAGCAACAGGTGCCCGAATTGTTAATAATCTTGAAGACTTGGGTACCAAGGATCTAGGTTCAGCAGATCTCGTAGAAGAGAGAAAGATTGAAACTGACAAATGGGTTTTCATTGAGGGATGCAAGCATCCAAAGGCTGTTACCATTCTCATTAGAGGAGGTTCACAGAGAGTCGTTGATGAGGCCGAGCGTTCATTACATGATGCACTAATGGTAACCAAGGATGTCATTGAGAGACCATTAATAGTCGCAGGCGGCGGATCACCAGAATCTTACGTTGCAGGAAAACTAAGGGAGTGGTCTTCAACATTATCTGGAAGAGAACAATTGGCAGCAGACAAGTTCGCAGAATCACTCGAAGTTATTCCACTTGCTTTGGCAGAAAATGCTGGAATGGATCCAATAGATACGCTTACAGAACTTCGCTCCAAACAAGCAAAAGGATCAAAATGGAGTGGCATTGATGCAAGAAGCGCAAAGATTGTAGACATGTCCAAGCTAGATATTGTAGAACCACTCAGTGTTAAGGAGCAAATCATAAAATCAGCTACAGAAGTTGCATCTATGATTCTCAGAATAGATGATGTAATAGCTTCAAGCAAATCTGGCGGCGGTGCTCCTGGCGGCATGCCTCCTGGCATGGGAGAAATGTAAATCAAAAATACATAATCTCATTCATTTTACATTTTTTAACTCTATTTCAATAACATCTTTGACCCACTTTCCTGTATACTTTATTTCTTGCAGTCTAGTAAGATAGTCGTACCAGGTTATTTCGCCATAACTATTCTTCCAAACTTGATAATGATCCCTTAGGGATTGTAATGCTTCATAATGATATTCACAAAATTTTTCCTGAATTGCCTTTCTTACACATAACATGCATCTTGTTTCAAACTTTGCAATCATTAGAATTTATCAGATAATACCCACTTCATGGTTATTACATCATAGGTATATGACATGACTTGTCTGTTTGGCTCAAGGTTCTTGATTTTAATGTTAACAGAGTCCACCATATGTGCTATTTTTTCAAGTGCATATTCAAATTGAGCTCCTATATCTCCAGTTAGTGAAAAGACCAGCTTAAAATTACTGTCTGTTGATCCCGAAAATGATAAGCTTAGCTTGAAATCTTTTTTGCCCCTCCTACGCTTCATTTCATTAAAAATAAATTTTATCCTCTGCCAATTTTCAAAACCAAATGATTGGAAAAAATTATCATCGTAAGGAACGGGAAACTCGATATTTAAGAAGCTTAAACATTCACAATCATCCAATTTTTTTTCATCGACCTCAGAAAATCTAACCAGACTGCTATAGAGCGCCTCTATTTCATAGGGAGATACTCCATAATATTCCAGCTTTGTCAGGCTATTCAATTGAGCAATAATGATAGTCAAAGGGCATTAATCTTTTGATTTTATGCAATTAAAGGAATTGAATTGACATGTGATTTTCGGTAGATTTTTAAGTGTTCGTTAATAAAATTTCGTGGACGCTTTGGACACGATTAAGATTCTTGAAAGAGATAATAATCATATAGTTATTGAATTTAGTGACATTCCAAGACAATATGTCAATGCATTAAGGAGGTTATCTATCAGCCAAGTTCCTACTTTTGCAATTGATGATGTAGTAATACTTGAAAATTCGTCTGTAATGCATGATGAGGCTATCGCCCATAGACTAGGGCTTATTCCATTACGGACAGATCTTGAAAGGTTTGTAATGCCTCATATTTGTGATTGTAAAAGCACGCTTGGTTGTTCCAGATGTAGAGTACTGTTGGTATTAGATGCCGAATCTCAAGATAAGACCAAAGTAATTACCTCTGCAGATCTGATATCCGAGGATGACGTTGTTAAGCCTGTAAATAGCGAAATACCAATAGTATCCTTAGCTCCAGGTCAAAAATTAAAGTTTGAGGCATATGCAAGATTAGGAACTGGGAAATCCCACGCAAAGTGGCAGCCAACGTCAGTAGCCGTTGTAAAAGATAGCAAAAAGGAAGAAGATTCCATACTTGTAATAGAATCCAATGGGTCACTGACACCAGAAGAGATAGTAATAGAGGCAGCGAAAATACTCGGATCAAAAATCAAAGATTTTGATAGTGTTATTCAATCTCTGACATTACCAAAGAATATTTAGGTATAGATTTATTTGGGGTTTAAGGATAGCGAGAATATTTCATGTTTCCTGATACATTGAGCAATACGATTTGGACTCTAAGAAATGCATTAAAGAAGAATAAGGTTCCAATATGGAAAGCTGTAATAAAGGAGCTTTCAAGGTCAAGATCCAACAGAAGTCAAGTTAACATTGGTCAATTAGCTAATGTTACTAAGGATAAAGAAGTTGTAATAGTACCTGGAAAGATATTGGGTTCTGGTGAAATAAGTCACAAGCTTACGATTTGGTGTTTTGGTATTTCAGAGGCTGCTACAAGAAAAGTACTTGATGCGGGTGGAAAAATACTCGCTCTTGATAGCTTGATAAAGAAGTATCCAGACGGTAAGGGGGTTAGAATAATTGGTTAAACAAATTACTGAGCAAGAACAAAAACCTAATCAGACTGTGACAGTCGATGCGAAGGATTGCATCGCAGGGAGAATGTGCTCTCATATTTCAAAACTTTTACTCAAAGGACATCAAGTCAGAGTAGTAAATGCAGAAAAAAGCATGATTTCAGGAAATAGATACAAAACTATTGAAATATATAAAGAATATCTAGAAATTGCATCTAATACAAATCCCATACACGGTCCATTTCATCCAAGAAAACCTGACAAAATCATTACAAAGATGGTTAGAGGTATGTTACCAAAAAGGAAATCTAGTGGGTTAACAGCTTTAAAGAGGTTGAGAGTTTATATCTCAATACCACCTGAACTCAAGAATACAAAACTTGAAACATTTGAAGATTCCAAAATTAGGAAACCGTCGTCATACTTTATTACTCTTGGCGAATTATCAAAACAGATAGGTTGGAACGGATTGGATAATTATGAATAAAATTGATCTTTATCCTGGTCAGAGAAAGTCAAGCAGAGCTGTTGCTACGATTTCAAAAGGAACTGGAAAAGTTAGAATCAACAATATACCAGCCGAGTTAATAAATTCCGAAGTAGCGAGAGAATTGGTGCTTATTCCCCTTAGATTGATTGGCGAATATAGAGATAAAGTAGATATTATTGTGAAGGTTCACGGGGGCGGTTTCATGGGACAATCATTTGCAAGTACTGTCGCTATTTGTCGAGCACTGTCCGGTGCCGGTAAGGGTGGTAGAGATCCTAAAGAGCATCCATTCGCAAGAAGCGTTCGTACGGAAATCCGTAAAAGAATAACAGAATTTGATAGGCATTTGCTATCAGGCGACCCAAGACAGACAGAATCAAAGAAATTTGGTGGATCTGGAGCCAGGCGTAGAAAACAAAAATCGTACCGTTAGACATCTGCTTTTTCATTTCATTGGTAATTAGTGAAAGCAAAACCAGAAATGTAAATCTATCCAGACTGATCTATTTTTTCAAGTATTATCTTTTCACGATATCTTTACGATCTGGAGAAATATAAAAATCAGTTAACTTCTTCTCATAACACATGCCACAGAGATATCCTGAAATGTTCCACTCTTCCATAGATTTGTACCTAAAAGTTAACGTGTTACCACACAAGGCACATTTAAAATCATTTTTATCCATCAACATGAGTCCAATCTAGAGTAAATTAAAAGTTGTGAAATAGTAAACGTGAAGAGCTGTCTGGCTAACAAAAACACGCAAAAAAATATTCAACATGACAAGCAATATTTTAAATTAGGAACTTAAAGTCACCATAAATATCACAATGGACGCTAAAGAATCATATTATAAGGTATTTGATCTTGTTGAAAAACATCACAAGTGGTTCAAGTCTTCTATACCATTAATCGCAAGCGAAAATATTCCCAGTCCTGCGGTAAGAGAAGCGATAGTTTCAGACTTTGGAAATAGATATGCGGAAGGCTGGCCTGGCGAAAGGGTTTACGCAGGGTGTATCTACATTGATCAAGTAGAACTAATCTGCAATGAATTGGCAAAAAGGGTGTTCAATTCAGAATTTGCTGATTGTAGGGCTACTTCAGGTGTTGTCGCAAACCTTGCAATATATTCTGCTTTTTCTAATCCAGGAGACCATATGATAGCGGCGTCTATCCCCAGTGGAGGACATATTTCTCATGGTAAAAAAGAACATTCTGGAACTGCCGGTCTCGTTCACGGTCTCAATATAGAACATTATCCATTCTCAAAAGAAGATATGACAATCGATGTAGACGCTACCAAGAAAAAGGTCGCTGAAATGATTGCAAATGGTAGGAAACCTGCTATCGCAATGTTTGGAGGAAGTTTGTTTCTTTTTCCTCATCCAGTAAGAGAGCTGGCATCTTTTATGCATGATAATAATATTTACGTCAACTATGATGGAGCTCATGTGGCAGGATTGATAGCTGGAGGAGAATTCCAAGACCCAATTGGAGAAGGTTCGGATTCCATGACAATGAGCTCCCATAAGACTCTATGGGGTCCACAAGGAGGAATTATTGTCTCACTAGAAAAATATGCAGATAACATCAAAAAGGCCATCTTTCCAGGTAATACAAGTAGTCATCACCTCCACCATGTAGCAGGCAAAGCAATAGCTTTAGCAGAGTCATTAGAGTTTGGAAAGGAATATGCAAAACAAGTCATAAAAAATGCAAAAACTCTTGCCGAATCACTTGCAAATTTTGGTTTTACAGTTTTAGGAGAAAAACGTGGCTACACAGAATCACACCAATTGGCTGTAGACGTTTCCAAATTTGGAGATGGTGGAACAATTGAAAAGGAACTAGAAAAAGCAAATATTATTCTTAACAGACAGCTATTACCAGGTGATATTAAATCTGGTAAACATTATATGCACCCAAGTGGTGTTCGAATTGGAGTACCTGAAGTAACTAGATTAGGAATGAAAGAAAGTGAAATGAAAGAGATTGCATCATTTATCAAGCAAATAGTGATAGACAAGTCAGATCCAAAACAAGTTGCCAGCTCCGTATCAAAATTCCGCGAACAATTTCAAAAAGTACAGTACGCATTTGAAAACTCTACAGATGCCTATGAGTACATAAGAATAAGAACTTGATTACACATATTTGCTGCAATAATTCTTCAGCTAACGGTTAGCAGGAGATAATAGCCCTCACTGACAGCTTGATTGCTATGTTGTTGAATATTATTCAAAATATATTAATTCAAGTATAATTTTGTTAACAAAATCTACTAGCAATTCATAAAATATGCTAATTTACTATATACTAGGAATTTCAGTTTCAATATTTGTTCTATTCACACAATTTGTTAGTCGTCGAAAATATTTAATTAATTTATGATAAGATTATACAAATTATACAAAATTACTCCAATCTATATTAATTATTCAAAAATAAATTATTTATGTAACATTATTATAAAGTATTAATTTATTTATGATAAATGCACCCCTTAGAAATAATGAACAAGAAACAACCAATGAAAAGCATGTTTTTGTTTGCTTCGTTGCTGACCCTTATGTTTGGAGCCTTAATTGTTTCCATGAGCACGCTAGTATATGCCGATATCTGGGATGACGATGACACCATGGAGGAACTTGTAAAAGACATTGACAACGGTAAGGATAACGACGATGACATGAATTGGGACGAATTCGAAGATTCGAAAATTTTCAAACAAGAAGATATTGAAACACAAGGATGCATAGAAAATAGACAGGAGCTTTCAAATAATCTAGCAGATTACGAAGTTCTTAGATGCTTTGAAGACTCAGATTACGCCTATTAATAATTAGGGTAATCATCCAGCCCAACTTTTTTATTTTTTTTACTTTTCTAATACTCAATCATGATTATTTACCAACCTATGGTATAGGAACTCTTTTAAAATGAAATTTAGAATGTTATAGATGTTACATATATTAGACACAAGTCAGTTAATGATCTCTCGTGTTTACAAATGTCCTAGTTCCTGTTGATGGATCGGAAAATTCCTACAGAGCCCTAGATGCAGCATTATTGCTTTCAGAAAAATTGGGTTCAAATATTACTGCGGTTAACGTGATGGAACAAGTTCCAATAACTCATATTGAATCAGAAAAACTGTTAAGCGAATTACTAGAAGCCTATAGAAAAGAAAACCAAGAAATACTATCAAAGTGTTCAAAGATTGCTACTGAAAAAGGATTAAGCATCAAGACCCTTCTTCTTCAGGGAAATCCGGCTTCGGTAATTTTGGATTATAGCAAGAAAGAGAAATTCGATATTGTAATCATGGGTAGTAGAGGTATGGGAAAATTTAAACAATTAATATTAGGAAGTGTGTCAAACAAAATTGTACATCACTCCCCCTGTGCAGTCTTATTAATAAGGTAATGATGACATTCTCATGATTAAATTTCCATGTCATAACCGACATAGCATTCCTGCTATTACAACCACAACTAGACATATAATCACACTCATGATTTGACATAAGATGACTAGCGATCTTGATTCTTTCACAATAACTGAGAAAGAGGGTCTATACAAGGCTGTTTTTTCCAGAAGAGATGTCAGATCTCATTTTATTGATAAAAAAATTCCAAATGACATTCTCGTTAAGATTTTGAATGCAGCTCATCACGCTCCATCAGTTGGTTTTTCGCAGCCCTGGGATTTTATTTTAATAAAGAATAAGACCACAAAACTAAAAGTTAAAGAATCTTTTACAAAAGAACGACAAAAATCTATTCCATTGCTTGATAACGATTCAGAAAGACAAGCTAAATATGTCAAGCTAAAATTAGAAGGAATTTTAGAATCTGACATCAATATTTGTGTGACATACGATCCTGAAAAGTTTGGGCCCTTTGTTTTAGGGAGAACATCAATACCAGAAACAGGTGAATATAGCGTTTGTTGCGCAATACAGAACTTGTGGTTAGCAGCAAGAGCTGAAGGAATTGGAGTAGGTTGGGTAAGTATTCTCTCAGTTGAAGATTTACGCAAGATATTGGATATACCTAATCATGTTAAACCGATAGCGTATCTTTGTTTAGGATATGTAAACAAATTTGAAGTTAGACCAGATTTGGAAACAACAGGTTGGTTGAAAAGAGCGATCCTTTCTGAGGTAATTCATTTTGAAAATTGGAATAATACAGAAGAAAATAATTGGAACGATACAAACATGATTATACAAAGGCTGAATGATGGTCCAGAGAAGTAAATCATTTTTTGTTGAACATATCATGTCTTTCTCTAGATTTGCAGCTGTTGAAAACTACTTTCTTGTATCTGTCTTGGAACGTACATTGTTCTTAATATGTCTGCCAAGTACCTTCTTTATGGTTTTTGTAACAATGGGAAGTATTCTGGGGTCATCGACTTTTGGAATTATGTAATCATTTCTAAGGTGAACATCTTCAACTATACTCGCAATAGCTTGTGCTACGGATACAAGCATATCCTCACTCAAGTTATTGGCTCGAAGATCCAGTAATGCCCTGAACACTGAAGGAAATACTACCGCATTGTTAATCTGATTAGGAAAATCGGACCTACCTGTTGCAACAATTCTTGCGCCGTATTCTAAGGCACGATTAGGAATTATTTCCGGATCCGGATTACTTAAGGCAAATACTATTGCATCTTTGTTCATCGATTCTATCATTTGCTTATTCAAAATATCAGCTTTTCCAGACACCCCGATAAATACATCTGATTTTCTGATTACTTCCATTAAAGTTCCATTCAGTTTCCTAAAATTTGTGTTAATGGATATGTCTTTTTTGTATGGATTCTGATTATCAATATCTACTCTTCCGTCAAATATCGCACCCCTGGTATCAGTAACAACGATGTCCTTGCAACCTGCCGTTTGCAAGATCTTGAATATTCCATATCCTGCTGATCCAGAGCCTGAAATAACCACACGAACTTTACCAAGTTCCTTATTTGCTAACCTGAGTGCATTTATCAGAGCTGCAAGAGTAATTATGGCAGTACCATGTTGATCATCATGAAAAACTGGTATTGATACTTCCTTGGTCAGTCTTTCAACAATTTCTAAAACCTTCGGTGATTCGATATCCTCGATGTTTATTGCCCCAAAATTGGGTTGTATCAATTTAACAAATCTAATTATTTCTTCTTTGTCCTGAGTATCAATGCACAAAGGGATTGCATTAATGTCTCCTAGCGCTTTGAATAAGACAGACTTTCCCTCCATTATTGGCAAGGCGCCTTCTGGACCAATGTTGCCCAAACCTAGAACTCTTGTTCCATCACATATTATAGCCACATTATTCCACTTTGATGTATAGTCATAGGCTAATTTTTTATTACTACTAATCTCTAGGGCAACATATGCTACACCAGGGGTATAAATTAGCCCTAATATCCCCCGTTCTTCGGCTGCATTGTCCAATGAAACTCTACTTCGAATTTCGATTTTTCCCTTCAACATCCTATGTAGATTAATCGCGTCATCTCGTAGTGTCAACTGTATTCAATAATGAATTAGATCATATTTTATTCTGCTCATTGTAATTGAAAAGTCAATTTATTCATCTTTAAGGTTGTTAGTAGACGGGTTTAAAATTACTCCCATCCTCCCCCTCTCTTTCAAGTCATGCATATCTTATAA
>JACMIO010000168.1 GCA_014381105.1 bacterium
AAGTAGCACTGCCTATATGTGGTAACAACACGGTTTGTGGCAAGTGGATCAATGGATTAGATGTTGAAATTGGTTCATCTTCATACACATCCAATCCAACTCCAGCTATCTGTTTACCTTTAAGCGCTTTGATCAAATGCTGTTCATTTACGACTTTACCCCTTGAGGTATTTATGAGAAAAGCTGTCTTTTTCATTAGCTTAATCTTTGACTCATCGATCATATGAAAACTTGATTTGTTTAGTGATACATGAATACAAACAAAATCGCTGCGTTGTAACAATTCTTCTAATGGAACATAAGAAATAGAAAGATCTAATTCGATTTTCTGGTTACGGCTATTACTATAGTAAAGAACCTCCATACCAAAACCTTTAGCCCGTTTTGCTACAAGCGTTCCAATTTCTCCGAGACCAATTATTCCCAAAGTACTGCCATACACATCATACCCAAGAAAGAGATCAGGCGTCCATCCAAATTTCCAATTTCCCTTTCGTACATGACTGTCTGCATTAACAATATTTCTTGCCGCAGATAGAATTAGCGAAAATGTGAGATCAGCAGTGGTGTTAGCTAAAACGTTGGGTGTATTTGTGACTATGATTTTTCTTTTTTCAGCCTCTTTAATATCGACATGATCATATCCTACGCTATAGCAACTTATGACTCTAAGATTGGACCCTGCTGCATCCATTACGTTTGAGTCAATATTATCACCTAACATGCACAATAATGCGTTCACATTCTTGACATTTTTGATCAAAACTTCCCTCTCAAGTACGTTCACTTCAGGATTCATATTGACTTGCAAATATTTTTTCAATATTGTTGGTCCTGGCTCTGGTATTTTTCTTGTAATGAACACCGAATATTTTTGAGGGTTATCCATTAAGTAATTGAGGTTTCTAAATTGGGTTATTAATATGATATGATATGAATTCCATTTTATCTTGGAATTTCGTTACTCAATTACTACTAATCTTTACCTTTCTTGAAAATAATACCTTTAACAAAATAATTCCCATGTAGTATGGTATATTATAAAATGCAGCAAGTGCTGCTACTTGGGAACCAAAAAATTGTTGTGCAAAAACAGTTACCAGGATGTTGTTTACGTAGCTCATGACAATAAGCCCTGAAATTTTGTATCTTATTGAAGAGTCTCTATTAATGAAATACAACATGAAATAACCTGTAATCGCAAATACTACAAATAATAAGATAGCAATTACAGTTGTAAAAATAACAAAAGACGATTCAAAATAAAAATAAATTGAAAAGTTTGAAAATATTGCAAAGTTAATCATATCCATTAAAATAATTGATAAGGGCAATGAACTCTTCTTAATTTCCGTTGCTAACTTGGGTAAATATTTTTTTATGAATCCACTGGTTACTAAAGGAAAAACTAGAGATACGACGAGCAACAAGATCATATCAAAAATCGGAATAGAGAATTCAGTATTAAAAAGTACATATACCAACATAGGTAATATGAATGGAACGGCAAGTGATGTGACAATTACCATTCCTACAATAATAGAAAGTTTTCCTCCAACATAATTGGTAACAAATGGAGCTCCAAGTCCTGTAGAAATTCCAGATAATAAAAGTACTGAAAGTGCATGTTTTGGACTCACCTGACTAGTAACAAGATACATTGTTACTGGTATGACAACCACTTTCATAATTGACAGAATAAACAACAATTTAGGTTTCTTGAAAGTTGACACAAGATCTTGGAATTCTAGTTGGATAAGATTCAGAAACAACAATATTCCGAGAATCACCAGAATGTATGGAGAAAAGAGCTCTCCTATAGAAGGGATCAAGATACCAAAGATAGTTGAGAGAAGAATCGAAATTGAAAGTGCTAGAAGGACTTTAGTATCATAGCTGATCAACTACATTGATAGACTATTTCATTACAATAAATATTTATCAATTCATCATGAAGTAGAATGGTTGGAAATGATATGTCTATAATGGTACATATTGACCAGACCCATTATGAAATAATAAATATCACATCAGAATAGTAATTATTGTGAAGAAGTGGGCTATTATAATGATAAATATATTGTTACTCATTATAGTGACGTTAAGTTATACACCAGTGCTAGGACAGACTCAAGAAACCGCATCTAATAATACAATGGTTACTTCTGCCAATAGTTCATTCATTAAAGATGCTCTTGACTCGGTTCATAATGAAACGATTCCTCGTTATGTTAAACTCTCAGAAGAGGAGATAAATGAAGCATTAAAGGATCTACCAGGGTGGACTATACTAGACGGAAAGGTGCAGAAGACCTTCAACTTTGTTGATTTTCCCACTTTATTTGAATTTATGTACAAAGTAGCCGACGTTTCCCAAAAATTGAATCATCATCCAAACATGACATCAACTTGGAATTCTTTGACATTGGATTATGATACTTGGAGTTTAGGACATGTAATTTCCAATCTCGATGTTAAGGCAGCTCAGAATGTAGAAAAAACATATCAAGATGGCAATTATGTAGAAACTGAAAGTTGATTGTTTTGATGATAAGAGTACAGCATAAAGATATAGTGTAAATAATAATTTATCGCCTATCGGTAAGTTTGCCATTTTATACGTGAAAATTTCATATAGTCTACTAGGATCTACACGATCACCTTCGCTAATTCTAATAAGACCAGATTTGTGTCATCTAATGTATGTTTAATAGGGAATCTTGCAGAGGATGTGGCTTTTGTTTGACTCCTTTCGCCACCTGTAATATTTGCCAAGAATATGTTTCATGGATATGTTGTAAATGTGATAGAATTGAGGACTGTATTCATAGCCATAACTACTGCAGAATTTCATTGAGAAAAAAAATAGAACCAGATTTGTTTAGATCATTTTTGTTTGAGGCGCTGATTAGAAAATGAAAACATCTGAATTGGAAAAAATGAGTCTATTAAAATCAATTCCTAGAGAAATGGAGAGCAAAGCAGAAGAGCCGGCATATTGTATAGAATATTTGGATCAACCCTTTTATAGAGACTTGAAAGACATGGTAGGAAAACAAATTAGCTCATGTGAAAGATTACTCATTAATACAAAAGATATTTATAAAAGAAACGTTATCCAAAGGGAAACACTAATTTTGAAATTAGTATTAGAGCTGTTGGAATATTGACCAAAGAAATTATAGTAAAAAAATTATTATACTTCCTCAACATGATTAATACATAGTTTCCTTGAATAAAAGTAATAAGCTATTATTAATACTTCGTCACGCAAAATCAAGTTGGGAATCTGCAGAATTATCAGATCATGATAGACCTCTAAATAATAGAGGTAAACGAGATGCTCCTAGGATGGGTAGAAAGCTATTGAAGGAAGGAATAGTCCCGCATCTAATAATAAGCTCTTCAGCAGTAAGAGCCCAATCTACTGCAAAGAAAGTTGCCAGGGCTTGTAAATATGAAGAGGAAATATTGATTGATTCCACTCTTTACGGTTCAGGACATTCGGAGTATCTTAATGTATTGATAAATCAGGATGATAGGCACGACATAATAATGTTAGTTGGACACAATCCTATTTCAGAACATCTAGTCGAGGTATTAACAGGAGAAATCGTTACAATGCCTACATGTGCGGTTGCGTGCATAAGACTGCCGATCAGATCATGGAGACAGATAATCGTTAAGACGAAAGGTGAATTGCTTAATCTATGGCGTCCAAATGAATTAAGACCTGATGAATGATATAGATTTGAAGGCAAGTCACTTAACGATGATTGTTTGAATCATTTTACTAAAAGTGGTTAGTAAAAAGAGATAGAATTCATCAGTTGCAAGTTGAACATTCACATTATTTTTTGTATTATGTCTTTTTTCCAGTCTCTATGAATTTGAGTATGGTGTTAAGATCATTTTCTATTTTTTTCATTTGAGTTTGTATATGCGATATTTCCGATTCAATTCCTTTAATTGACTTTGAGATTTTCTTTACTTTCTTAAATTTGATTTCGGGCTTTGATTCTTTATTTGAAGGAGAATCCGGTCTTGTACCATTAGATTTCTTGTTTTTTAATCGTGTTGAAACCTCTTTGGAATCAGTTGAATTATTCTTGATTTTTTTACTTGACATTAGAAACTATGATTTATCAAACTATTTATTCTTTGGTCAGTTACTTAGCACTCTTTTTGTAGATATTTTTTAATATTCTAGGGGTTAACAACCATTTGAGTTATTCAGATTTTCCAGATGAGGTCAAAGAGCGAATTCCTTCGCTTGATAGTGTTCTTTGTCCGGCCTCACCATGTCACAAAATAAATAATTCCATTAATTTCTATCAATCTACTTACAAATAAATTACTTTCTAGACATTTTACATTAACTTCAGAATGAATTATTATCCAACTATGTTTAAGGTAGAAAAAAATTGAAAGGTTAAAACTCATCCATTTACCATTGGTAGATTTGTGCTACCCTTATGATTTTCCGGACATATCGGATTACTTGAGATTTAATAGACTCCACTATTAGTAATTCTGTAGATTTTGCAGATAGGCATCAATCCTTTTTTGAAGATCCCCGTTTATTTCGCTTATAGATCTATTACCATTTATTGAAATTATGTTGTATCGTTTTTGCATTAGCTTAAATTCTTTTCTTAATAATTTTTGATACATTACGAATGATTCTAGCATGTTATCTGATAGTCTAAGATCAGTACCTGATTCATAATAATCCAAGTAGGAATTCTTTTTGAATACCCTATGTACTAGTTCATTTGGATCAACATCTAGATAAAATACTATATCTGGTCTCAAAGCAAAACCATAGAGATTTCTAGACCATGAGCTACTTATACCTCGCACGGCTTCCCTTGCCATAAGTGTATAAATGTATCTGTCAGAAAGAACAATGTATCCTGCTCTTAAACCAGGAATGATTTTATTCTCTAATTGATCGGCAAAATCTGCCGCATAAAATAAACTTATGGTCTTTCTTCCTAGAACAAAATTTCTTTTTGCTTCTAATATACCTTGACCTATTAATTCAGAACGTCTTAACCCGGCGTTTAAAACTGCATGACCGTCAGCTTCAAGTTTTGATGATAATAATTCAATTTGTGTACTTCTGCCCGAAGCGTCAGGACCTTCTATTACAATAAATCTCCCTTTAATTTCGATATCTTCCAAATAGGGAATAGCATGTCCGTAAAATATTGCTTTTCTCAGCTTCTTACCTTTTAACGATTTTATTGTTCTATAACTCATTGTCTTCTAGGTCTCCTGGTTTTTTTCGCAAATTTCAATGGTAGTAACTTCATAACCATTAACCTCAAAAATCTTTGCGACTCTTCAATCTCCATAGTGCCATCTACGATGGTAAAATTCTCGGAGACCGACAGAGATTCGTATTGTTCAATAATTCTACTTTGGAAGATCCTGTAACTCTCATAAGGATCATTACTCAAGTTCAAATCCATACCTGCCTCATAATACTTTAGTCTTGGTCTACCGGAGAGTATTCTATCTACCGCTATATCTATGGGTACCTTAAAATAGAATACAATCTCGGGCTTTATTGCAAATTCATATATTTTTTTAACCCAATTCGGATTGCATCCCCTGACTATGTCTCTAGCATACGCAGTGTAGACATATCTATCAGCTAGTACTATATAGCCAGCATGCAATAGTGGCAGAATATTCCTTTCGTAACGATCTGCAAAGTCGGTTGCGTGTAATAAGGAGAAGGTAATAGGGGTCAATTGACCACTCTTTTTACCCTTTTTAGTAATCTGCTTTACGGTCTCTGATGAATTCCATTCCGTAAAAAAAACTGGCATGTTCCTAGAAACAAGCCATTTCTCTAGTAATCTAAGTTGGGTTGATTTTCCAGATCCATCTATACCTTCAACAACTATAAGCTTACCTTGTCTGGGAATGCTTTTTGTAATATCATTCATATTGTATGACATAACTATCAAGTCTGAGATTTTATTGAAATAATATTTCTAGTTGAATCCTTGAGTCGATTGATTCGGTTTGGTATATGATATTGTACGGGAATATCAAATATCTTGCTGGTTTTCTCAATTACTTGTTTTAACAAAATAGTCGGAAATGATTTCTGTGTAGGAATTATGGTGAAATTCATGCTTTGATTGTCTGTCAATCTAATTCTTATCTGAGATCTTGTCTTTATTATTATACTCGCCAGGTTGAGTAATACAGCTATCTTTTGGATGGATTTTAGATTCTGTGGTTTTAGCAAATTATTATATTTGTAAAAGAGCCCTTCACCGATTCTGATTTTCTTTGAGTAAATTATAGACAATGCTAGTATGATTTGTTCTCTGTATGTGAGACGAGGGTAATCCTCATCCAATACTTGATAGAAAAGACTATAGTACTTGTTTGATTCAGGTAGTTTTCCTAAAGTATAAAGCGCATATGAAAGTATCTCAACTTCCCTATCCTTCAATAGCCTATGATAGATCATATCACGCGTCATATCATCAAGCCCAAAATTTGAAATATCATTCTTGTGGGAATGATAAGAAAGTATTCTTACAATCTGTTTTCCTAGACTTTCAATATTATGATTTTCGAGTGTGTTAGGGTTTTGAATAAATGAAGCAAGAATCCCTTCTCGTATCCCATAACCGCTTATAACAATTTCTTCAAAGTCAAATTTCTTCATAATACCATCAATCACATGGATGCCGGCAACAACTGTTTCAACTCTGGTGGAATCAAATGTTCCTCGACTAGCAATTTCATCGGGCTTTAATGAACTTAGTTCCTTGCGGAGAGATTCAATAGTGCTTGATGATAATCTGTAATTATGTATTTTTTCAAATGGAAATCCCGAACGCTTTTGATCATATCTTCCGAGAGCCCGTAATGTTCCGCCCGCCCCTACAAGTAATGTATCTATTCCGATTCCATAGCTTTTTTTGGTCGGAAGTGTATCCAGAATTCTTTGGTCCATATTATCGCGATCCTTTTTTGAGAAAGAACCATCTTCATTAGCAAATGTTCTCGATAGTCGTAACGCTCCTAATGGAAGGGCCTGTGCCTTCTTTATATTAAAATTTTCGGTATAAACTAATTCCAAACTTCCTCCTCCCAGGTCAAAGTACAAGCCGTTTGGTATGCAGGTCGTCATGGAAGCACCCAGATAAGAATAATACGCTTCTTCCTCTCCAGTGAGAACCCTTACTTTAAATCCGGTTCTCTTAAGAACCTGATCGATAAAATATTTACCGTTTTTTGATTCCCTAACTGCACTTGTACCTACACAAAGAACCTTATTTGCTGATTCAAGTCTTGTAATATCGCGGTACTGAAGAAGAACGTCTATACTCTTGAGGATCGATTGTTCATTAAGACTATCGGAATAAGCCAGGGATTCTCCAAGCTTTACCTTTGTGCTTTCTTGGTGAACACCGATGAATGAATTATCCTTTCTTACTTCATAAATGACTAACTTGATTGTGTTAGAACCAATGTCAATTATAGATATTTTCAATGATACTCCTTATACGTACGTTATGAATATGTATATATTTTTACTATATGAGTATAGAACAAGTAGATCCTATAGATTCTTCAAGAATTCACCTTTACGAGCTCTGAATAAAAAATAAACCAGAATGAATGGTAGTGATGCAAGAATAAATGATTCTATAGATCCTATCAATGAATGAATAGCTAGTTGTAGACCAAGGTATAGAGTAAGACCCGCGGGTATTAATCCCAGAATGATAAATCTATGGCTTCTGCTCTTGAATTTATCTAGACTTCCATAAGGATACTGTAAATGATGATAAACCACTGGCCTAACAAAAAATGAAGCCGCCACGGTCGTTGAATACAAAGTTACAATTAGGGTTACCTTATCAATTAATTCAAAATGATCGGGTACATTTATGGCCATATTCAAACAAAAATCCAAAGAGGATCCCAGAAAAAGTACTTAATAACGCTCTTTCTTTTAAGATTGTATCATAACGCTGGACCAGTTTATCATCCGTCTCATTAGTATCATCACCAGGCAAACTAATTCTATACTTAA
>JACMIO010000169.1 GCA_014381105.1 bacterium
TATTCCTGAAACAAAGAACCCAAATTTTAGTGTTATTCCACCTGGAAATGAACAGGCAGTTTGGCTTGAACCATTACTAGTATGCAAAGTAAAATTCATGATGAAAACAGCAAATGGATCATTAAGACAGCCAGTCTTTAAAGGACTACGAGATGATAAATTGCCAGAAGATTGCAAAAATCAGTAGGGAGTTATGCTATAATAGTATTACCAAAATCAAGGAGGTCGGGATGAAAAAGCGCAAATGGATATTACTCTTAATACCGGTTTTTGTGGCAATTGCTATCACTATGTACATGACTGTCACTACTCCTAACAGTGAATTCCGTTCTCCTCTGAAGTCAAAAACAAAGATATTGAACAACACAAGTAATCTTGAAAATTTTATTACAGAAGAAATGAAAAAGAATGAAGTTCTTGGCCTTTCGGTCGCCATTATCTACGACAATGAAATCATTTATCAAAAAGGATTCGGATATCAGGATAATTCGTCTAATATAGCGGTGAATAACAATACTATCTTTGAAACGGCCTCTTTAAGCAAACCAGTAACTGCTTATTTGGCATTGATGCTTGTTGAACAGGAAAAAATGTCCCTTGATGAACCGCTAAGTCATTATTTGGATAAAGCATATCTTCAGGATAAAGAAAATGCCGACAAAATAACTTTGAGAATGATCTTGAATCACACATCAGGAATGGAAAATGATCCGGATGGTATCGACAGAAGCATCCAATTTGAGCCGGGTACCCGCTTCCTATACTCCGGTGGTGGTTTTAAATATTTACAGGTTGTCCTCGAATCCATAACAAAGATGCCCTTGGACGAATTGGCAGAAGAAAATATTTTAAAGCCTCTGAAAATGGAACACAGCAGTTATCGCTACCGTGATGAATTTTCTGGATCTATCGCCTATGGTTCTAAAAAACCTCACGAGCTGTCAGTCAATGCCGCTTATAGTTTATTGTCCACTCCCACCGATATGGGAATTTTTATAAATGAGCTTCTATATCCAACTCTTTTGAAAGAAGAAACCGTTCGGATCATGAAAACCCCATCTGTCGATGTTAGAAAAGATGTTTCCTGGGGTCTTGGAATAGGTATTCAACACAGTCAAGTTGGCAATGCAATCTGGCAGTGGGGAAACAATGACAATACATATCACTCCTTCTTCGTTGCTTTTGAAGAGAACAACTCAGGAATCATCGTCATGACAAACAGTCCAGGTGGGAAGGAAATCATTAAAGAGATTGCTAATGTGGCAATCGGAGGATTTCATCTTTCTTATATGGATGTTATACCGTAGTTACAGTTGGATTACATTTCCCCCACTTATTACATAAATACATCTGAAAACTCAATTTCTGCTGCCTTTATCAATCTGTTATCAACTATTTCTATAAGCGTTGGCTCAATTGAAGATTCATCAACTTTTGTAATTGGAAATAGTATCGAAAACGTACTGCCCACGCCTTCTTTACTTTCCAATGCTATTTCTCCGCCATGCAATTCAACCAACAATTTAACTAGA
>JACMIO010000170.1 GCA_014381105.1 bacterium
AAGATACTTGAGTCCTTAAAAGACGCAGAGGCAAAGTCAGATAAGTATGAATAATAATATCTCAATTTGTAATTAGTAGTTTTTCCGCATTCATTCCGGATTAAACAATGTTCTGTCTATCCATAAGGCCAGTTTTGCCAAGGAGACGCTATCATTTTCGGCCAACGACCCGTATATCATGTAATAACTATCAAACAGGAAGGGATGAATCGGATTTTTCATGTGCTCTTGAATAGATGATACCAGATACATGTATTAGATCAAAATCTTAAACAATACTTCACATACATTTTATTGCCGTAATCATCTAAATAGTCTTTAGAAATGGATTGAAGCAAAAAATTCCTGTAGTTCTGATTTATGGTTATCCACTAAGTATTCGATTCTTTGGTGGCCTCATCTGGATAAAAAAGGTCGCCGAATATCTTGAAAAAAGCGAGGTTTTCAATGTGAGAAAAGTTAGCAACGGCAAGGAATCAAGGGGAAGGATATTTCCACTCATACTTACCATCCGTGCCCTGTTGCAGGTATTTTTTATAAACCCTAAGATTACCATCTTGGATACTTATGGAGAAGCAGCTATATGGATGTGGATCCTATTGCGTTTATTCAGACCTAGCACAAAAATAGTAACAATATTTCATCACTATGAACCATTTTTTGTCCGGCACAACAAAGGTGGAAAACTCCGTAGAAAATATTGCAGTTTACTTGACTTTCTTACCAAAGTGATGTTAAAGAATAGTGATAGTATATTGACCGTCAGTAACGCTTCGTTGAATCAATTGGAGGATATACTTAGGGTCAGACATATCCAGAAAATAGCGGTTGTCGGTTGTTCAAATTCAGACCATTTGTCGGTTGCTAGATACGAGAAAAGAGACCTTGATTTTCTTTGTGTCGGTAGGTTTGAAAAATTCAATGGAATAGAAAATATCTGGAATATCATAAAAATGAAAAATCCTACGAGCAAGTTTGTCATGATTGGTCATGTCTCTTCAAAGGATTTGTTACGGTTACGAGATATCGGTATAGACCACAGAGGTATAGTTTCCAATGAGAACAAGTTGGAACTTTATGGAAGAGCAAGGGTTTTGCTTTTTCCTTCTCTATTCGAAGGATTTGGCATGGCAATAACTGAAGCACTTTCTGCTAGATTATCTATAGTGGCTTGGAAGCTTCCAGTTTTTGAAGAGAGATTCGAGGATGGCACTCTCAATAATGGAGAACTAGTAGAGACAGGAAATTATGGGTTATTTGCCCAGAAGGCATTGTTGGCATTGCAGGGATATGACAAGTGGCTTGAACGGGCACCAGTTCGAGTCCAAAAATTCAATTTCACGAAGACTTGGAACGAGGTCGGAAATAACGTTCTTTCTGTTCTAAACAAAATATCCTAGTGGACAGCAGCGCAAAATTAAAAGTCATATTAAGAGAAAATTTGGAGCTTTTAATGAACTTGAATTACCTATTTACGAAATAATGAAGGTGGGCTATCACACTAACTTTTCAAGTGTTCGGGACGTCGGTTGATAATTTAAGATTTTTGATTGTTAAAAAGGGGATAGAATCTCTCACCATACCCTTTAATAGAATCTCAATGGGATTGCTAACTCAATGTTCAAGAACCTCTTTAAAAAAATAGACTACGCCTTTACCGGTTATGGAAAAGAGCTTAAGCCTGAAGAGAAATTCTTTTCGAATGTAGTCGGATATCCTGAGATAAAAAAGCTGTTATTAAAATCAGTTGTGGCAAGAGATCCAGTCCACATTCTCCTAACCGGGCCGCCGTCATCCTCTAAGACCGTATTTTTATTAGAAATGTTACGAGGATTGGATGATGCATATTTTATCGATGCAGTTGGTACTTCAGGCCCAGGAATGATTGACCATTTATTCAAACATGGCACGAAGTATCTTCTGATAGACGAAATTGACAAATTGAAAAAGAGCGATCAGGCTGCCTTGCTGAATGTTATGGAAACAGGAGACTTATCGGAAACCAAATTAAAGGAAAAACCAGGCAGAAAAAAATGAAATTATGGATCTTTGCCACAGGAAATGAAGTTGAAAGATTGTCTCAACCTCTCAGATCAAGATTTATGGAATTACAATTAGAGGAATATACATATGAAGAATTTATAGAAATCGTCAGACGACTTCTTAACAAAAAGTTCCACATTGATACAGCAACTTCTGAAAAAATTGGTCACGAAGTTTGGCATGCAATGAAATCTAGAGACATTAGAGATGCCATTAGGATCGCGAAATTAACCAAGTCGCTTGCCGACGTCGACTGGTTGGTCAAGGTACAGAATAGATATGGAAGGAAAAAATGATCTTCGATATAATTACTAATTAATGTAGCCCAAATACAAGTTCCCTGGTTAAACCTTGGGTATGATTAGATACTTTTTCAAATAGATCGACAATGAAGTACATTTTTGTTAATTGTTAAATACTTTCACAAAGTATTACGTGGCAGTAAGCGAACATTTTTCTTATAATGTACATGAAAATGTACTTCTCTTTCACGCTCATTTAATGGACTACAAGGAATTCCATGTACATTTTTAAGAATTAAATTACATCATTTCCAGAAAAATGTACATCCAACATGAAAATGTACTCGGAAATGTACGTGTAATCCAGAAATGTTCATGAGTTGAAAAAATATAGGCCAAAATGTACTTGCTTTCCCCAGAATGTACGTGATAACATCAAAAATGTACTACGGCTTACGCAATCGCTTCTAAACTTGCGCCCCTTTATGACCGTTAGTCTTCCTTTTTTGATTTGGGATCTTACGAATACAATTCATGTATTTTTTTAATAAATGAGGTAAAGAATCTTATAATAAAAAAGGATAAAACTGTTACTGGTTTTAATATTGGTATTAACGATGGAATTGATGCAGGGCAAACAATATTTCATAGTCACGTTCACCTAATTCCAAGAAGAAACGGAGATGTTAGAAACCCTACAGGGGGGAATTAGAAATATTATTCCATCTAGAGGCAAGTATTAATCAATCTTATACACTCCTGGCGTCGGGATACGACTGAATATTCAGTCGGAACTGTCAGATAAATTTAGACTTAGAGATTGTCCAAATAGTAATGGTCCGAGAGGTGTAAAGAATGTATTCTCAAGTGGGTCGGAAGGGATTGACATTGTTTACAATGTGAATCCAAAATAGAACGATTTTAAGAT
>JACMIO010000171.1 GCA_014381105.1 bacterium
GGTGGAATTTTGCCTATTTTGCCATACCTGCTGTCCAAGACAGGCTTTGTACCACTTCAATTTTCATTATGGATAGCTATCGCGATTAGTATCACTTCTTCGTTCATAATTGGTGCCAAGAAAGCAAAGTTAGCAAAGAAAAATTGGGTAAAAGGAGGAATAGAAATGTCAGGTTTAGGAACTGGAATAGCCTTATTAGGATATGGTGTTGGTGCAGAACTGGATAGTGCAAATCTGTTAAACTATTAAAAAACTGATCGTATTGTTTTCAAATAAATTCAAAGTTTGTGTCTCTCTGGCAACAGATTCGGTTGACAAGCTACCAGCATTGATTTCTAGCGCCCTTCAGAAAAGGGCAGATTTTGTGGAAATTAGATTTGATCATACCATATACAAGGAAATAGACCATGCCCTGGACGTAACTCGTAGGATAAAAAATACAGCAATCTTTACCTTAAGATCGAAAGAAGAAGGTGGATTATTTGATGGAAGTAATAGAGAACGCATTTCACTATTGGAGAAAATGGCTATGACTAGACCAATGTTACTTGATATAGAGATCTCTACTTTAAAAAAAGATAAAAGGATTAGGAAATTTCTATCGGAAAATAGAATCCCAATACTGGTATCATCACATGATTTTAGAAAAACATCAGGTCTTTCTACATTGCTAAAAAAATTTGAAGATATGAGAAAATACAGCAACTATGTTAAGATGGTTACCACAGCAAGATCTTTTGAAGACAATTTCAAATTGCTTTCACTCTACGACAACAATGATAGTACAAAATTAATTGCATTTGCCATGGGAGAACATGGAATTTTGTCGAGATTAATATGTAATCTATATGGAGATTCACCGTTTACCTATGCTTCACTGGATAAGCCATTGGCCCCGGGCCAACTTGACATTGTATTAATGAAGAAAATATACGATAGAATTGTAAATAATCTGAAAAGCAAATGAGTACTGAGTTTAAGACTTATTGCATTATCGGGGATCCTATCGACCACTCATTATCGCCGGCAATTCACAACGCTGCGTTTACTACTCTAGGGTTAAATTGCAGCTATATTGCATTCAGGGTTCAAGAAGGTCAATTGAAAAATTCAATGGATTCTTTGCGGGCCATAAACATTGGGGGGTTTAATGTAACTATGCCCCACAAGGTTGCAGTCTTACAATATGTTGATAGCTCCGACAAGATAGTTGAGATGGTCGGAGCTGCAAATACAGTAAATAATGAAGATGGAAAGTTTTATGCTTATAATACCGATGTTGTCGGCTTCATTGAACCATTACATCAACGAAAGATCGATCTTAATGGCTATGAAGTTCTTATTTTGGGAGCTGGTGGGGCAGCCAGAGCAGTGGTGGTTGCACTCTCTCAAGAAAAGGGAATTTCCAAGATCAATATTGTCAATAGGAATATTGATCGATCTACAAACTTAGCAAATGTCATTAACAAATTAGGATTAAGGGCAAACATCATTTCCTATGATGATATTCAGAAAATTGCATTTAGATCCAATCTCATCGTAAACACCACTCCACTTGGCATGAAAAATGAAGAAAGTTTGATAAAGTCATCCAGTATAAGTAAGGAATCAATAGTATATGATATTGTGTACAAGCCGATAGAAACTAAATTATTAGAAAATGCTAAAACTGTCGGTGCTCAGGTAATCTATGGATATGAAATGTTACTAGAACAGGCGATTGCTTCATTTAAGATATGGTTCAGAATGGATCCCCCAATAGAGTCTATGAAGAAGGTTTTGTTTGGAATGTTTGGTGAACCTATATGACGTTTGGTGAACCTATATGACTATAAAGGTAACATCAGTAGTTCATGGCGCCATATCCATAGTGAACGCTGTTGCCACAGGATTTGGTTCTGCCGTAGGTATTTCTCTAGAGGTGAAAGTGGAAATTGTGTCAAGGAGGGGTTCAGGAATAATTTTTCAAAAGGGCCGAGGAAGTCCTATGATAAAAAAAATAATTCATGATATGCTAACATCAAAGTACCTCAACAACAATCAATTATTGATTAATATAAACTCCGAGATTCCATCGGGTATGGGTTTGAAAAGTTCAAGTGCAGTATCAAATGCAGTAGCCCTCGCGTGTAATTCACTAGTGAATGAAGCCATTAATGATGAATTTGTACTAAATAGCGCGATAGATGCATCGTTATACGCAAAGACGACTATTACCGGTGCGTTTGATGATTCGACTGCATGTTATTATGGAGGATTTGTTACCACTGATAACTATAAGAGAAAAATAATGAAAAGAGAGTCTACGCCTACGGATATAAGTGCTGTAATATTTTTGCCAAATAATAAAAAAAGGGGAGATACTTCTAGACTTAAATTGCTATCAGATATTTATCTTGAAGCCTTTCAATTGGCCAATTCAGGACAATATTGGAAAGCAATGACATTAAACGGAGTTTTGACTTCCTCATTACTCTCAAACAGTTACACCATCACTAGGATGTGTCTAGAAAATGGAGCACTGGCAGCTAGTATATCTGGTAACGGTCCAGCAATAGCTGCTGTAGCGGGTGAAAGAGAGATGCAAAAAATAAAGTCGGTTTTGTCCAATTTAGATGGAAGGGTGATTGTTTCGAAAACAAATAATCAAAAGGCATCTGCTGTGAGAGAAATTGAGTAAGATAATTGTATCAAAGTCGGTGTTAAAGGGTAACGTAATATGTCCGCCTAGTAAGAGCTATACACACCGTGCTATTTTCATTTCTTCCTTGGCGAATGGAGATTCACAAATAATTAATCCCCTTTTGTCACGGGATACAATTGCAACAATTGATGCATGCAAAGCATTTGGTGTAAAAATAAAAAGAACTGATCAGGAATTATTTGTTTCTGGAAATGCTGCTTTAAAAATACCCGATGATGTTATTAATGTAGAGAACTCTGGAACAACTATGCGTTTTGTTACTGCAATCTCCTCATTACTAAAAAACGGCCATGTAATAATTACGGGTGATGAAAGCATTAGGAAAAGACCGATGGGACCATTATTATCAGCTTTGAAGCAACTTGGCGTTAATAGTTACTCAGCTAGAGATAACGATAAAGCTCCAATTATTGTACAGGGGGGTGGCATCAGGGGAAATCATATTTCTATCGATGGTTCTATTTCAAGCCAATTTATTTCAGGTATTCTAATCGCGGGAGCTTGTACAGAATCAGGAATATCTTTAAACGTTACTGGAAAACAAGTTTCAAGGTCATACATCGAATCCACTCTTAATGTTATGACCAAATTTGGTGCCAGAGTAAAAAACTCAAGGGACTATAGAAACTATAATATCTTTTACAATAGATACACTCCAACTACTTTTACCATACCAGGCGATTTTTCTACAGCGGCACTGTTGCTATCTGCAGGTACGCTTGCGGGTGGCGAGATCACCGTTACTAATTTGGACTTTTCGTTACCACAAGGTGATTCAAAGATTCTTGAAATCCTGAAGAAAATTGGTGCGGTAATTAGTATAAACAAGAAGGATGGGACTGTGAAAACCATGGGAACTGGAGAGCTGGATGGGGGCGAATTTGATCTGTCCGACACACCAGATTTGCTTCCAGTTGTGCCTATCCTATCATTGAAATCAATTAATCCTGTGAGGATATATGGAGTTTCTCACACGCGTTACAAAGAAACGGATAGATTAAAAATAATTGCATCTGAGTTTAGAAAATTTGGAGTTAAAACAAAGATACTTCCCGACGAAATTACCATTGTTTCACCAAAAAAATTAAGGAACGCGCATATCAATTCACACAACGATCATAGGCTTTTTATGAGCTTTGTAATAGCGTCTATGATGACTGAAAAATCTATTGTGGATGGCGTGGAATCAGTTGATGTTTCTTATCCTTCTTTTATCCAAGACATGAAAAAGATTGGCGCAAAATTCAGTTAGTCTTGATTGTATTATACATGATTCGTAAAGCTTTGGCATTATGAATCAACATAAAGGCAATATATATGACAGACAAGGGGTATCAATATCCATAAAATGACTGGCAATATCTTGGGTGAGCAACTAACATTAACCAGTTTCGGTGAAAGCCATGGAAGATGCATTGGAATGGTATTGGACGGATGCCCTGCTGGACTTCCTTTATCTGAATCAGATCTACAGATCGAATTAGACAAGCGAAAACCAGGACAATCGATAATCACAACTCAGAGAAAGGAAGAAGACAGAGTAGAAATATTGTCAGGAGTTTTTAATGGATATACAACTTCAGCTCCAATATGTGCAATAATATGGAACAAAGATTCAGATTCTAGACCATATGATGTGTTAAAGAACAGTCCAAGACCAGGGCATGCTGATTATCCATCTTTCATAAAATACGGAGGCTATGCCGACTATAGAGGAAGCGGGAGGTTTTCTGGCAGATTAACGGCAACAATGGTTATGGGGGGTGCTGTTGCACAAAAACTTTTGAGATATACGTTGGGGATAGAGACAATTGCATACACTATTCAAATAGGTAAAATTTGCTACAAATCTTCATCCTTTCAAGAATCAAAACAAAACAGATATGCAAATGATGTTCGCTGTCCTGATCCTGAAATTGCTGAAAAAATGAGATCTGCTATAGTAGATGCAAAGATAGATGGTGATTCACTTGGCGGTATTGTCGAGTCTCTATCTGTAGGATTGCCAGTGGGACTAGGAGAACCGATATTCTCTTCATTGGAATCTGATCTAAGTAAAGCGTTATTTAGCATTCCCTCTGTAAAGGCAATAGAATTTGGATCTGGTTTTTCAGGAACAAAACTAAAAGGTTCTGAAAATAACGACGAGTATATAATATCTGAGGATCATAAAATAGCAACTAAGACAAACAATTCTGGTGGTATTTTGGGTGGCCTGACTAACGGAATGCCAATAGTAATAAGAATCGGCTTCAAACCAGCATCTTCCATAGCGAAGAAGCAAAAAACAATAGACTTGGCTTCCAATTCTGAGTGCGGCATCGTTGTTCCTGGAAGACATGATCCGTGCGTTGTACCTCGAGCTATACCGGTAGTTGAATCATTGGTTTCATTAGTTTTGGCAGACCATGCGGTTCGATGGAATCTAATACCACCTGTTCTGAGTGAAGGGAAAAAATGAGCGAAGAAAAGGAACAAAAATTAGAAGGACTCCGCGAAGACATGCGACTTGTAACTGCTGATATCATAAAACTTGTTCAGAAAAGAATGAAGATAGCAAGTCAAATCGGAAACATTAAGAAAAATCTCATGATGAACATCGAGGATATTTCCGTCGAACAAGACATGGCGAGATATGTTCATGAAATGGGAACGCAAATAGGATTGAATAGTGAATTCATAGGTAGATTATTGAATTTACTATTTTTAGAATCAATAAAAATTCAAAAGGAAAAGACCTCCGAGAAAGAAACAAAGCTAGATCACATGGCAATGTTTTTGAAAGCAAAACAACTCGAGTCTGAAGGTAAAAAGATAATTCATCTGGAGGTAGGTGAACCCGATTACATGCCTCCCGTTAGTGTCAAACGCGAACTATTGAAAACTTTCGATAAAAGGCATGTTCACTATACGCAAACGACTGGAATTCCTGTACTGAGAAAGTCAATTGCACAGGAAAGATCTGTAAGTGAGGAAAATGTGATAGTTACCCCCGGGGCAAGATTTGCAGTATTTAGCGCCATGGTTTCTACTCTGTCAATCGGTGATGAAATAGTCATTTTTGAACCTGCGTGGCCCGCTTACAGAGATTGTGCAAATTTTATTGGTGTAAAAGTCAAGGCTATCAAGACAACCGTGGAACAAAAATGGGATCTGGATTTGAAAGAGGTAGAGAGAATGATAACACCAAATACCAAGATGATAGTTTTAAACTCGCCTAATAACCCTACAGGGAAAATAATTCAGCAAAAACAAATTGATGCTATCTTGGAGATTGCCAGTAAGAACAACATATTTGTTCTAAGCGATGAGGTGTACTCCATGTATTCCTATGTTCCATACAAGAGCATTCTAGAATTTGAATATGACAAGAGTATTATGATTTCCTCATTCTCAAAAAGCCATGCAATGACTGGATTTAGAGTTGGATATGCAATATCCTCAAAAGATATCTTGGATAAAATTTCAAAAATTCAAGCTATGGCAATAACCAGTGTAGCCGAACCAATGCAATATGCCGCCACTGCAGCTCTGAAGAGTAATGTTACTAACAATGCGAAATTAATGAAGAAACGTCTTGATTTTATACGAAGTGAACTAGATGGTGTTCCTTGCAATTTCGTCAATCCAGATGGGGGCATGTACTATTTCATTAGATTCAAAAATAACATCAGCGCTAATAAGATACTAAACGATCTCTTAAATGAGGGAGTTGCAGTAGCCCCGGGTAATGGCTTTGGAGAGTCATATGTTGATTTTATTAGAATTTCGGCATGTCAACCAATTAAATTGTTAAAAGATGGATTTAAAATACTTAGAAAAGTAACGAATGTGTGATACAATGGTCAGAACAGTTGCAATACTAGGTGTTGGAAAAATGGGATCATGGTTCTGTAACTATTTTTCAAAAAAGAATAATTATGAGGTATTTTTGTATGATAGGAGAAAGATCAAATTAGATTCAATCAATAACCGTAAAAAAGTGACTGTTTGCAAATCATTTCAAACATGTGTTGGTAAAGCTGACATCGTAATTGTGTGCGTGCCTATCAGATTAACGATACCTGTAATTAACAAATGTATCTCAATAATGAAAAATGGCGCATGCATATTAGAAATATCATCACTCAAATCAGATATCTTTAATTCTTTGTTAAAAATTCCTAAACATTTAACTCCACTCTCAATTCATCCAATGTTCGGTCCTGGTGCAAAGAACCTGAGCGATACAAAAATATTGATTATACCAATTAGGAACGAAAAGAGAGAACAGAATTTGGTAAAATCATTATTTAGTGAAGCAAGAACAATTGTAATTAAAGACCCGCTATCTCATGATTCAATTATGGCGATGATACTAGGAATGATTTACTATACTAACTTATTATTGGCTAGCACTTTGAGTAAGGAAAATATTACGTTACTAAAGAGAGTTTCTGGAACCACTTTTTGTTTACAAACACTTCTCTTTGAAAGTATACTAACGGACAATTCATCACTTATAGCGTCACTTCTCGCAGATAATAAACAATTGGTAAAATATCTAAAAAAATACAATGAAGAATCAGCAAGAATATTCGATATAATAACCAAAAACAAAAATATGCTTGAAACAAGAATAAATCGAATTAAGAAAGGTTATTCTAAAAA
>JACMIO010000172.1 GCA_014381105.1 bacterium
ATGGGGCTGGTCGGATTCGAACCGACGACCTCCAGCGCCCGAGGCTGGCATCATACCAAGCTAGACGACAACCCCCTCACTGTTTATTTCAAAATTACCTTAATATAATATAAGGTATGGCTCTTAGCTATCACACCTTGTGTTAGCCTCATCATTACACAATAAGTTATGAAATTTCATCTGAAAATGGAAAGTTAATTTGCTTAGGTGTACTGTTTACTATATTTTTTTGCACTAATGTTCTTGCGATATTTGCAGCAACTGGTAATGCTCCCGTGGCACCAGGGGAATTGTAATTTAATATATGTAGCGAAGAATCATCTTCGACAACCAAACTCTCTGACGCAAACTCTCCATTTTTGTCAATTAATATTGTTCTAATTCCTGCCATACCTCTTTGTTTGAAATCGTGAGGATTTAGAGACGGCAAAAATCTCCTAACTCTATTTACCATATTTGTCTTAGAAAAAGAACTAGAGAATTCATTTGATACCAACTGGAGGAACTGTTTACTTAGAAACAATTTCAAGACACCTACTTTGCAGGACGCAAAAATTTTCGGAACTACATTCATCAAGTTTTCATATGAGGTATATGAATAGGGACCGAATACAGGGACTGCATTTGGTCCTACTTCACATCTTCCGTCACTTCTAATAATCCAATGGGGATCCAAAAAAGGATACTCTGTATTACGGGGTACCGAATAAATACTCCTTTTAGTAAGAGCATTATATTTTTGTGGAGCTATCCAGTATTCTCCTCTGAAATGAAGATCTGTGAATTCTTTTGCAAGATTTAGATTATGAGCAATATCAAGAGAGTTTCCGCCTGTTGCATTAATTACATAATCAGTAGTTATGTCTTTAACAGTACCTTTGATTGTCATTTTTCTATTTTCATTAGTGTTTGTGTTGTATCGAATTGATCTAAATTTGTTTTCAAATGATGTCTTACAACCTAACTTTATGGCATCTTCCATCAGTTTTTGATTTATGAGGCCATAATCGGTTGAAGCATCTCGAACACAAACAATCCCAGCCTCGCATTTTACGTTAGGCTCGATCTGCAACATTTCATGTTTGCTCAAAAATTTTACATCCTCGTCTCTCAATCCATTCTTCTGGGCCCATTGAATATGTTTAAGCAAAGTGTCAATTTCTCTCTCATTAGTTGCAATTTCAACTACTCCGTCTTCCTTAAACGGCAAGCTATGGAATGTACAGTAACGCTTTAGCATATCAAATCCCTTTAATGCATAGGTAGCAGTTGATGATTTTTTTTCTGGGTTATAATAAAACGGAGCATGAACTTTTCCAGTATTTCTACTACTAGTATGCATTGCAACTTTCTTTTCTTGCTCCATCACAATAATTGTTGAATCTGTTATAATGGAAAGAAAATAAGCAATTGCACATCCTAGTATTCCTCCACCAACAATAGAAACGTCATAACTATCTTGCAAATTAACGTCAACTACCGTAGTCGATCAGTTTGTTGGATTTTTTATTGGGACAATTCTTCATAATATTATTCAATGAGAATATCGTTTTGTCTTCTTATTATTATGATTTTGATGAAAATCTAATGATTTGTAAAAGGCAACAATCGAAGATGCATTTAATATTTTTCCCTCAAATAGTAACTTTTTAATTTCATCAATGGTTAGAATCACAGTATCTATTATTTCCATCATCCCTAACTGTTGTTTCTTTTCATCAACTAAATCATAACCGACAAATAAATTGCCTGTTTGTTCAAACATGGTATAATCTAAAGTATATGAACCTAGGCTGATAATATTATTTGCTCTATATCCAGTTTCTTCCTTCAATTCTCTGTTGGCTGCCTCTACTGGTGTTTCGCCACTATCAATATAGCCGGAAGGAGCTTCAATCTCGTAGGAACCAACCATGTGTCTGTAGCTCTTGATTACCAGAATTTCATTATTAGAAACAAACGGTACTATGGTGGAATAGTCTTTTCTTTTTGCTCTTGTATAGATCTTTTTTTTATTCCTGATGTCGAGTACGTCCTCGTATAGCTCGATATACTTGTTGGAGTATATTTTCCGTGATGATTCAAACTTCCAATCAGACGGTAGTTTCATGATCTTATTCATATGTCTCCCATTATTTGGTTTTTGTAAATCACTCTACATTTACTAGAGGATTACATAGAATTTTTAATAATTCCTACTCAAAAATTAGAATTAAAACTTATTCTTAAACACAAGTATTAGTATCAGACTCCAGCAAGCTTGACGTTTCCGTACAAGCATGCAGTTTTTACATCCTTAATCTCATGAGGCTTGTGTTTTCTGATTTCAACAATGTATCCACTTGTAGAATGGTAAAAAATAACCATATCAGTTGGATAGAGTGAAAGCATTGCATGATTCTCAGGATCTGATGACATGTGTCTTAGATGTATCCGTTCCCATGAGAATAACTCATCAATGTCTCCGTTAAAATGGAAATTACTACCGCATGGGCATGCTGTATCTCTCCAATTTCCTTCGTTATTCTTAAGCCATACATTCGCTCTTCTGGCAGACCGCAATACCTCAAGTGTATGACGCCTTCAACATATATACTATTTCTCTTGCTAAGAATTTTGGATATGTGGTATATACCAAATAATTCTAGGTTTCTTTTCTTGCCTGCCTTTGTATTAAGGCATTATTAGAATCTATTCCATTCCAAATAATCTCAAATCCGATTTTAGGAATAAGCAATGTAATGCACTCTTCGGGAATACCATTTTTGATTAGAAAATTAAGGGCATCCTGCAATTTGTTAATTTTATCAAGTTCTGGTAACAATTTGTTAATTTCATCAATAGATACCATATAATTATCTACTAATATGAAATTGTTTAATCCGTTTGCTATCACCTCTTTTGAGCGCTCATTATTTGTTTTAAGATCCCTAACTGTTTTCAGAACTGACCCGACCGGAATGTCATACTTGTCTGCAATTTGTTTAAGAAAGACAACTTTATGTTGATTGTCTTCAAGTATTCTTTCTATTTCTCCAGTAATTGTATCTTGGAATTTAACTGTAATATCATCAATAATCCTAGAATCTATTTCCTTCAAATATTTGATTATTGGACCAAACGGAATCTCATCTTTCTTATAAAAGATTAACTGTTTTTTGGCTATAAACTTTGAAAAAATTGAATCAATTCCTATCTTTTCACCATTTTCAGAAATATAGTTATCCATGTTGGCAGCTATTAGCAAATCAGTATCAGACGCAGTAACGATATTTGTACTCAAGTCCTTTATTTTTTCTAATTTTCGTTTCAAGTAATCACGGGTCCAGAAGCCTACTATCTCAAAATACACCTTAACTCCACGCTTTTCAAAAAGAAAATCTGGGATGAATGCCTTACCATCTGATAGAATCAATGGGTCTGGCTCCCTGGATAATTTCCAATTAGTAGAAAATGTATGAAACTTATCCATAAATTTCTTTTCAACATTACTATCAAAGTCATCATTTGCGTTATCAAATGATAATCCAATAGTAGAGTTAGTCGCTGATCGAGAATGAGAATTCAGTTTAATCTCTGACGCATCAAATATGGGGAGATTCTCATCCCCATTTGAGAGTCTAAAGTTATAGGTTTTCTTTGTTCCAGACACCGACTTTCTTAATATTGTTGCATTAATGGACCAACTTTCAGTAAATATTATTAAAGAAATAAGCTTGGCGATTGCCAAACCATATCTATCGGTTAGTCTCAACATGCTAAGCGGACCATCCACTGTGCATATTATTTTCCTATCGTTATCGTTCCCAAATAAAATATTCTGATTTTTTGTTTGATTATCTGTTGTTGATTTAGGATTGGTTTCACCATGCAGAAAGTACATCAATCCAAGTTGTTTTATTTTATGTAAAATTTTCTTCCAGTTATAACCACCATAAACACTGAATTCTAATTTGACGCAATTAAGTAATAGAGTTTGCAGAATGGAAATGTTATACCATGCAACTAATTGCAGCGAAGTCAATGAATCAAAGTTTTTCAAATATTTGTTCTTATCAAGATCGTTCCACATGGCCAGCTCCAGTTCTTCTATAGTCAGATTATTTTTTAAAGCAGTTTTTTGGAGTATATTACTTCTCTCAATTTCGGTTACTGGATAACCACTCCGAGAAGATTCTTCGAAAATATCTCTTCTTAGATATACGGCATTAATTGTACTATCGTTACCATTACCGATAATTGTAGCATTAGGTAGTACATATGACGAGTATACACATCTTTGTTCTAAAAGATGACAAATACCTCTGATAAATTTATAGTCAATGTGTTTGTCTTCTATTTTTGAGATACTTTCATCTACAATTGTTTTAGATACCTTTTTCTCGGCCATTTCCTCATACATTTTGATTATTTTTGAGGGCAAAGAAAGTTCATTCTCATGGTTACAGAATACAGGCTTTACATGATTCATCTTGCTTGATATGTTTACTCTCAATAACTCGATTGGCAACATTTACACTTATTACCTCATATGGTGATACATGTAATTTTAATAGTTTCCACCTAAATAATTTTTATTCCGATAAGGGTTTGAGTTTAATCCATGGGTTAATTTTAATCATGTTTTGAATTCTAAACTGTAGAATCTACAATGACCCACCCACTCCCCTATCAGTGTCTCAAGCCTTAAATGCAAAAGGCCTACATGATGTATAGAATGAGAACTAAAAAATCAACTTATTCAAATTCTCACATACAGGAAGAAAAAAAAGACGAGTCTGAAAATATTACCGAAAATTATGCTGATGATACTGTAAATAATAATGACCAATCAGAAAAAGAAGATGATGATAATATCATCATGAATACTGAATCATCGCTAACTACGTTATCAGAACAATCTCCGATTAATGATCTTACAAATCTTGAGATTCAAGACATTGAAGGAATAGGCCCTACAGCTACAAAAAAACTTAGAGAAGCAGGAATTTTTTCAGTTATGGACCTTGCTGTGGCTGGAGTTGAAGATCTAGCGGTAGATATTAATGCATCCAAAGATAGCGCCGCTTCATTCATAATGGCAGCACAAAAACTATTAAGAGATTCAGATGTTCTTGATAAGGAATTCATTACTGCTGATACTGCACTTAAGAAAAGAAGATCATTGTTACGATGTTCTACTGGTTCAAGTATGCTAGACGATTTATTCTTGGGAGGTATAGAAACGCAGGCAGTTACTGAACTTTATGGCGAATTTGGTTCGGGTAAATCACAGATATGCCACACCATGTGCATTACTGCAGGACAACCAATAGAATCAGGTGGATTAAACAGTGGTGTTATCTATATTGATACTGAAGGGACTTTTAGACCTGAAAGACTGGAGCAAATATCTAGTAATAGAAACATAGATCCAGTAAATGCATTGCAAAATGTAGCAGTATGTAAAGTGTACAATAGTGCACATTTAGAATTAATAATTAAAAATCTAGGAAAATATATAGATGATTACAAAGCAAAACTGGTTGTAGTTGATAGTATTATTTCATTACACAGAGCAGAATTCTCAGGTAGAGGAACACTTGCTGATAGACAACAAAGACTTAATTCTATTATGCACAAACTTCTCCGAATATCAGAAATTTATAACATTGCAATAATAGTTACAAATCAGGTGCAATCTACTCCAGATACATTCTTTGGTGATCCAACAAAGCCGACCGGTGGAAATGTAATTGGCCATGCTTCAACCTATAGAGTGTATTTAAGAAAATCTGGTGAAAACAGGGTAGCAAAAATGATCGACTCTCCATATCATCCATACAGTGAAGTAAGGTTTACCGTCAATGAGAAAGGAGCAGATAACCTAGATGAGGGTAAAAAATCTAAGAAAGAATAAACCAATTTTTATTTTTACTAATTATTCTGAGACTTAAGCTAATGGTTTATAGGCAATGTATTCTAGACAGAATCATTAGTGCAACACTCAACTATATTCAGGTTTGTGTTTCTCTTTAGTGTTCTAAATATTCGATTCATTTTCAAATGCTTTATTGCATTTACTGCACATGACAGGTTCATCGTTGTCATTTTCCATTTCCAAATCCATCCAATACAATCATTTGTTGGTTTAAGAATTTGCGGGCGGTGTTTGGGTTAAATAATTATCATACTCAGACCACCATGGGATTTTGCAAAGCTTGCAAATGCAATGCTAGTCTACGGCGAAGGATATTTTTACACAGGTTCGATAGTTTGTTATTTTTCCTGAGGTGGCGTCTACACGGGCAGTCATATCAACAACTTCAATTCCATGTATTCCATGTAAGGTCTTCTTTGCTTCATCTACGGCAACTTGAGCTGCATCTTCCCATCCCTTATCTGAGCTACCTATTATTTCGATTATCTTTGCAACATGATGAGTCATAACGAGATAATACCCTGCATATGTTATAAGACTTGTGATAAAATTCTAACCAAGCAAGGAATGCATGGATAAATGACAGTAATCAAACGGAAAGCAACAATTAAAAATAATGTTTACTACAATTTAGCATGATGCAACATAAAAATAGGAAAGCAAGAATTCCAGAATTTCCTATTTTGCTCTTCATTTTTGTTACGTTGTTAGTAATTCCATCAACTCAACTAATCCCTAAATTAGAGGTTTATGCATATGATCCTAACCAGATTGATAAGGTATTATCTGAAGGTGGACAGATATGTCCACTAGAAACTGAATGTGATAAAAAGAAGGAAAATCAGACAGATGCTCACAATATGACTCTCAACGTTCCAGGTGCAGGAATAACAAACAATGAACAAGATTCAATAGGTAACACAATAACAAATAATTCAAACAGTTCCCAAAATGAAACCAGTATCGCTAACGATAGCTCGCTTGCTGGCGAAACCAAGAATTCAAATGAAGAAATGTTAGATATTGAGTCTGATAAGCAGACATACAATCCAGGGGAAATAGTTAGTATCTTGATAACGAATAAAGGTTCAGGAGAATTGACATTTCCAAATTCTGCATTGGGGCTCACAATAAAAAACTTGGCATCAAATGAATTATACCCAATTCTATCATCGCAGGTAATTACAATTCTTGGCTCAGGTGATTCGAAATCTCTCAGGTGGGATCAAATAGGTGTAAATGGAAATCAGGCACCCTCTGGAAATTATTCGGCTTCAGTAGATTCAGATACTGGTACGGCTCAGACAACTTTTTCAATTAGATAATCGTACTTTTATCTTAACAAATATTTCTAAATTCTGCAATTTATATGATCTGTAAATAATATTTTTTGCAAACTCCTAAAGATGTCAGCATGTCGCATTCATGGGCCCGGAGGGCTTCGATCCCTCGATCTGTGGTTCCGAAGACCACCGCGATATCCTGGCTACGCTACGGACCCTTTCTGTCTAACTTTAAAATTAAATTCAAGGTTCTATATCAATTGAGCTAATTGATAACTGATTTGATTGAAATGAGCAATTCAATTAATGACAATCAATTTATTATCTCAAATATTTCTCAGTAATTGTAATTAATTGAAGGTATCTGACAGAATATCCAATGTAGAATATGCCATCAGAGACATAACAATACATGCAAGACAATATGAAAAAACTGGTAAAAAAATAATCTACCTGAATATTGGTGATCCGGTAAAATTTGATTTTCCAACTCCTGATCACATAAAAAAGGCGTTAATAGACGCAGTTTCAAGCAACTTCAATTATTATGCTGATTCAGAAGGTATCTTAGAATTAAGGGAAGCAATAGTAAAGAAAGAATCGCAAAAGGGCTTACCCATAACTGTTGACGATGTTCTTGTAACAAATGGTATTTCTGAAGGACTAGATATGATAGCTGCCTCGATAGTAGAACCTAACACAGAGATCTTAATGCCAGGACCATATTACCCTCCTTATTCCTCATACGTAAAATTTTACGGAGGTAAACCAATTGAATTTAAACTAACAGAAGATGGAGCACCTGATCTTGATGATATCAAATCAAAGATTACTCCCAAGACAAGGGCTCTTTGCATAATAAATCCAAATAATCCAACCGGTGAGGTGTTTAGCAGCAAAAGTCTTAAACAGTTAATTGACATAGCTGCCGAGCATGATATGTACATTATTTGTGATGAAATCTATGATAAACTAGTATTTGATAGGGAGTTTACTGGTATTGGTAAAGTGGCAAAAGACGCACCGGTAATATTGCTTAATGGTTTTTCAAAAGTTTATCTCATGACAGGTTGGCGTTGCGGATATATTTGCATGAATAGTGATTGTCCAAAATTAGAAAATATCAGAAAAAATATTCCAAAACTGGCCAGAGTTCGTATTGCTACGAATCTTCCAGTACAAAAGGCAGCAGTAGCGGCTCTGCAAGGACCACAGGACTATATTGCTGAAACTGTGTCTAAATTAAGAAAAAGAAGAGATTTAGTAGTAAAGCGCCTTAACGAAATAGATGGAATTTCATGTAAATTGCCAAACGGCGCGTTTTACACATTCCCAAAAATTCTGAATAATCATTGGAAGGATGACAAAGACTTTGTCCTAAAACTATTGAACAAAACTGGTATACTTACAGTACATGGTTCTGGTTTTGGAGAATCGGGAAGGGGACACTTTAGAATAGTTTATCTTCCAAATGAACAAGTGCTTGAAGACGCCATGGACAAGCTCAGTAATTTTGTCAAAACTAGTAATTGAAATTAGGCGCGTTTTTCATTCAAACAAAAGCCTAAACTATAATTTTTAAGCATTGTGAGCATTGTTGTATTACTTAATCACTATTTCTAAATTTACCCCAATATAGTAATATTCCGCCACCAATCAACATTGCTATTACAAATTTTTCATTGGTAACAGAATTGTTCGTATAATTATCAAGATAGAAACCAACCGACAAATGTGTTGTATAGAGATAAAAGTTCCTTAATGCAATAACTGTCGCCATCACAATAACAACCAGTCCCATACCGGACATCCAATTTTTGCCATGCTTGCCACTAACATTTCCTTCTTGAAAAGGATTCAAGTAAGCTTGATTCCAGGGTGCTTCATCTTGTTCTTTTTGGATGCATTCAGTAACATGGGAGTTAGTGCCTCCGCTTGATAACTGATGGACAATGAGCCAAGGTAAAGCGGCCTGAGGCCCTTTATTTCACCTATCAACTGATTTAGTTTCGTAACTGCATCCTGATCATCACCGCAAACAAACGTGTCAGAATCAAGGCTTTCATTGATATTCTTCAATTTCACTTCAGATATTGTATGGAATGCAGAAACAACTTTCTTGCCTGGTAGGTTTTCTGCCAAAAGATGGGCTGCAGATTTCATACTTTTTTCAAATGGGATATACGTAAAGCCTGCATCATTTCTTTCCATAGGAACAATTGGAGAAACTATTATGCAATCATTTCCTATGTTATTTGAAATTGAATCACAAGTTAATTTAATCGATTCATAGGGGATTGAAAGTATCAAGATATCTGAATCAGTTGCAGAAGAAACATAATCAGCGCCTTTGATAGTTCCTTTCAGGCTATTTCCATAAGATGATAATGCCGTATTCATATATTGTTCTGCTGAACTTTTTGCTTTTTCAGCATCACGAGATCCTATGGTTATGTCATGATTTACAACCCATCTGAGAGCAAATCCTTCTCCCATTCCACCCGTGCCACCAATAATTGAAATCTTCATAAATTATCTGTCATAAAGTGTTGGAACGTCCTAAATAAGGTTATAATCTGAATTTCAGATTGAACAAATTTATTGTAATTAAGTAGATTAGTTGATGTTAACAACAAATAGGATAATGAATATTCTTGTGGAGGAATCTCAAAACATAAACGGAAAACAAATTTAAGACTTGATTTGTAATTTTCAATTGTTTTGCCGCTAATAGCTTTTGTACGCCATGGAGAAGCAGACAATAATGTAAAAAGATTGCTTGTGGGACGACATATAGAATCACATCTTACGGAACGTGGAATACAGCAGGTCAAAGATACGGGTCAGCATTTAAAAAAACTGAAAATTGATAGAGTGTATGTCAGTCCAGTAACGAGAACCATTGAAACTGCCAAAATAATCTGTGAAATAAATGACTTGCAATACCAAACAGATGAGAGATTGTACGAAATTGAATTAGGTGACTTGGTGGGTATGAATTATGACGACGTTATCGAAAAACACGGAAACCTTTTTTTGAAATTCTACAGCGGAGATGATCCAATTCTTGACAGCTATGGCATTGAAAGCTTTTCAGCAGTCAAAAAAAGAATAAAGAATTTGCTTGATGAGTCTATGAAAGATTATCCTGACAAGAATTTGTTATTTGTTACGCATTTAGACCCAATTAAAGCAGCAGTATCCATAATGTTAGGCCTCCCTCCAGAAAGTCTGTATGGATGGCACATACGCAATGCATCAATGACTATTTTAAAACATGAAAATGGCATCCTATCGCTTTCAGGGGTTAATGTAATGGGATTTCATAGATATATTGACGAATAAATACGAGTGCACTTTGCAAAAACCTTAAATTAGATATATGTGAGTAGTGACCTCGGACAAGGAAATTTGATGTCACCAAAATCGAATATATGGTTTCTTATTTTATTGTTCTCACCTCTTGTTGTAATAGTTCTTTCTTCATTTGATACAGTTTTTGCACAAGAATCCGAAGAATACGTCATTAGAAGAGTTGAGATTTGGGCATTATTTTACAGACTGATGGTTGCTGCTTTCGTTGTTGGAGCTGTCGTTCAAGGTGCCATAATATACGTTTGTTGGCGCTTTAGGGAAAGTCACAAGAAAAACAAGGTAAGGGAAATAGAGGGCGTTTAAGAATGGGTCATGCGACAATTGAATGGGTATATGTCGGCGTTGTCATAGCGCTGCTTACATGGGTTGGCGCCGAATCTTGGAATGTTGAAAGGATAGTTGAACACGTTCCAGCTGAAGCAGAAACAATTAAGGTCACTGGTCAGCAATGGTTCTGGACTTTTGAACATCAAGATGGGAAAAAGGAAACAGGTGAGCTCCACTTGAAACAAGGGGTTCCTTACAAATTTGAGCTAGTTTCAAAAGATGTTATTCATAATTTCAATGTACCTGATTATACAATTCTTATGGATGCGGTTCCAGGCAGAGTAAATGTCGTATGGAATCTATTTGATAAACCCGGCGAGTATCATATTCAATGTAGAGAATACTGCGGATTCGGGCATGCTACCATGAAAGCAAAATTATTTGTTGAACCTCAAACTGCCGAAGCTGCAGAAAATGCAACAGCAGCACCTACACAAGTACCAGCAGCACCAGCACAAGCCCCAACACAAGGCCAAAACGCAACTTCAAATGCAACAGCAGTTGCACCTGCAGCATCACCAGCAAGTCCGCCTGGAACACCGCTGACAATATTGGAAGGATCTTCAATACAAGGAAGTCCAAGTTATGATCCAGCTGCACTCACAGTAAAGAAAGGTGACAAGATAACAGTAACTAATAAAGATACTTTGCCTCATACGGTTACAAGTGGAACAGGACCAACTGATCCGAATAGTGCAAAGCAATTTGATACAAGTATTTTAGAGGCAGGAGCAACAGCAGACATTGAAACCACCAACATTAATCCAGGAGAGTATCCGTTCTATTGCACTGTTCATCCATACATGTTGGGCAAACTAGTTGTACAGTAGTTAGTGGCCATGACAAATCCTAATATCCTTCCAAATAAATCCGGCCAAAATGCTTTTATTGATATAATGCTAGATGTAAATTCAATTAATAGGGGTAGTTTGATAGATTGGTTTTAGAAATAAAACAACCACGTCCAATGTGGGAGATACTATTTTCCACACATCATACAGATATTGGATTACTTTACATGATATCCTCAATTACAGCGCTTATGCTAGGTGGTGGACTTGCATTGGCATTGCGTGCAGAATTATTCCTTCCAGGTTTACAGATAATACAAGATCCGACGTCATTTAACAGAATTTTCACGGTTCATGGTACAACAATGCTCTTCTTATGGGCCATTCCCTTTGCCGCAGGTGTAGGAAATTACCTTATTCCAATTATGGTCAGATACAAAGACATGGCATGGCCAAAACTAAATGCTGTAGCATTCTGGATGATTCCTGTTGGAGCTGCTCTAGTTTGGCTTGGCTTCTCTGACACTGGGTGGACAGCATATCCTCCATATTCAATTATTAAAGCACCAGGACCCGCTGCCGAAATGTGGATCTTTGGTCTAAAGATTTTGGGGATATCATCAATACTAGGTTCAATTAACTTTATTGTAACGATACTAAAATGTAGACATCCTGACTTGTCTATTATGAGAATGTCTCTCTTTGCGTGGTCAATACTTTCCATATCATTTATGACAATAGTTGCTGTTCCCACTTTCGCTGCATCTTTAATCATGCTATATACAGATAGACTTGGAATATCCGGATTCTTCAATCCTGCAATGGGTGGAGATCCTATAGCGTACCAGCACCTATTCTGGTTTACATTCCATCCAGAGGTGTACATATTCTTACTTCCTGCAGTGGGTATGCTA
>JACMIO010000025.1 GCA_014381105.1 bacterium
ATTGAAGACAGCAACAAAATCCTTGGTTCAGAAAAGGATCTTACAAATATCTCTGAAACCAAATATTTCATTTTGGATAAATTTTCAATATTCTTTTTATCATAATCATGGCCAGCAAATTGTAAATATTGTTCATTAGTTTCGGCGTTATACAATGCCTCATCTATTTTGCACCATTCCTTTAGGTTCAATAGAGATAATTCTAGACTAAAAGATATTTAAGTTGGTTAACAAGTCATGCATGAAAACTTGATTGATAAGAGTTGAGATAGTGGAATGGAAAAAAATACTAGAAGTATGTGTGAACATGTTTAGAAAATATTACAAGTAGGTTATTGAAATATGACACTTTGATTTAACGTCTACTGATTAGTTTAGATGTTATGACTAGCTTTTCAAACCAGTGGAATAAGGAGGCCAAAAAAGAAACTTCCGAAAGGATTAGGGAAACTTTGAGTACTCAGAAACCTCTAAAACCGACTATGGAAACAGCAAAGAACAGACTAGGAATTCAAACACAAAAATTAGACTCGCTTTTAGAGAAATTAAAATCAAAAGATAGAACTCTTTTTAATCAAATTGTTACCCATTTACAAAATCATGATAGCCAGCAAAGTAAGATGCTATCGAATGAACTCTCACAGGTTAGGAGGACAATTAAAACACTCTCTCAATTGAAAATGTCCCTAGAACAAGTTCACATGAGACTAGAATCTACTATAGATATCGGAGATGCACTTACTGCATTAAAACCGGCAGTTGGTACTCTTTCCAAAGTAAAAACAGGACTAACTGGACTAATGCCAAATGTTGACTCGGAACTTGGGGAAATTAATGATGTCTTTAGTGATATTATGGTGAATGCCAACAGCACTTCTGATATTGGCTTTGCTCTAAATCCTTCTGGAGGAGACATGAATAACATCCTTGCAGAAGCAAGCATAGTGGCTGAACAAAGGGTTACGGACAACTTTCCAGATGTACCTATGGGCACTTTTAATAGGAATTCTAGGTCTTCAATTGGAGAAAATACAGAGTAAGCACTTTTCCAACTTTTCTAATTGTAGTTGACAAGTATACAGCGAAGAGAACAAATGAAGGAAACGAAATTAGGAAGGTCTCTAAATAGGGGATCCATAATAATTTCCACATTTCAGTCTAGAAAATCTGCAAACATCATAGCGAAAAAAATGATTTCAAAAAAGCTGTGTGCATGTGTAAACATTATCAAGATAAATTCATTTTACCATTGGAAGAACAAGTTACAATATGATAATGAATACCTCTGTTTTTTCAAGACTGTGTCATCTACCAAACTAAAGAATGAATTAAAGAAAATTCACCCATATGAACTTCCTGAAATTGTTGAAATCAAAATGGATAGCGTCGACAAGAATTACCTAAGATGGTTAATCGGTTAGGTACTGTTATCCTAGTACGGACCTACCAAGACCCTACCTTATTGCAAATCTGAGAAGTCCAACTATTCCTCCCAAGGAAGAAACTCGGAGTCCAATGTCAGTAGAAGCATCTACTCCATATATTTTTGCTCCAACAGCCTCTGTAGAATTCAACAAGTCGATGAATTCGCCCTCATCTATCTTTTCTAAAATAGAATTAGAATAAATCAAGCTTTCTATTGATTTATTGTTGACTGCATTTCTTACCTCATTAACTCCAATGGCATATTTAGGATCGCCGCTGTGAATAAGATAAATTAATTTGTCAAGCATAGAAGATACAATCCCAATCTTACTTGCCTTTAGTAGTTCTTTTAGGGATGTAGATCGCAGGGATACAAAAATACCATCCTCACCAGCTACGTCTATTCCTTCCAAGACTGTAATTTTTTCATTGAATTCTTTAGCAAGGAAGTTGAAAAATCTTCGTTTGGTCTCTCCGGGACCAAATAGGATCAACATTTGTTTTTGGGCATGTAGATTAGTAACACTTCTAATTCCTAATAGTATTTCCTCAAAGAAGCTTTCTATATTTGCATTTATCCTCCTGGAGCCTTGGAACCTTTTTCCACTCTGACCAGAGTAGATATTCGGTAAAATTTTCACATGAGTACCGGTTACTAATGCTATGGCGGCCTCCTGAATATCAATTGAAATTAATAGATAAATTGTATCGTTGCCAGAATTCTTTAGAATATCTGCTTGTATTTTCTTCCATTGCTTTTTTTCCAAAATTATCATATCGTCTACTTTAATAGATATCGAATGATGAACGCCCTTGGGAACTAACTGGTTATCACTATTTAGAATAGTCCCCCCAATTCTTATTCTATCAACTGTACCATCAAATTTAATGGTCTCTATTCTTAGTAATATTCTTATTTTTACTCGTTCACCCTTATCAGGTCTCGAAAACTCTGATTTCTGCTTAATGGACCTTGTCGTATCCGTTATGATGGTATCGTTTATTTCAATAATTCTTCTAAGTGTAAATAAATCGTCGAGGTCCTCTGCACTTATTGCCTTAGATTTTTCAGAATGCTTTGAATCCCGTACAATCATCTGAACTATTATTCACGCATTATTTTCAATTATTTCAAACTGTCATGTCGACTCAGCATTCAAGTTCGAGTCGGTATTAATTTCGTTACTATGCTTTGAAGATTCGGTATTAATTTCGTTACTACGCTTTGAAGATTCAAGATAACTGTTTACCCATTCTTGAGTTATTACTTCTGATTCAACCAGATTCACTAGAGCATTTGGTGATGCCTCTCCAGTCACCTTTCCATTTTTCCTTCTAGTTTGTCTCCATTTAAGATTTGTATTTCCAGTTTTTGAAGAATAGATAATACCAAGGACTTCTTTGGCATTTACAAACGTCATCTCACGTATTTTTTTAAGAGTTACCTTATCAGCTGCTTCTATGTAAATTGCACCTGGACCTTCCTCGCGTTCAGGAAATATTTCAAAGTCATGCATATAACTTTCGGTTATAAAGGATCTACATGTACTTACTATTATAAACCTCCTAAAACTTTCTAGAGAGCAAGCAGCTTCTATTAGGACCAATGTCTTGATAGG
>JACMIO010000003.1 GCA_014381105.1 bacterium
CAAAGATAATAATCTAACGAAATTTTGTTGGTTAGTATTCAATAATGAAAAGGATCCAAACTCAAAAATAAATCTAGTTATCTGAAGATTACTTCAATTTTTTTTACATCGGTTTTTTTTCCATCAAGTATAGTCATTACTTGTTGAAATAAATCAGATGCTTCTTGTTCAAAGGCTTGTATTAGGAAATGATCTTCGTTTATTGTTACTTCTATAGAATAATATCTTAATCCATTTAACATGAGTGATATATGACATGGGGCTTGCGTAATTTTCCCGCCCAAATTCAAAATTGTTAAAAGGGCATCAAGACTATTTTTGTAATTCAAAGATATTACTCACATTGTAGAGCCAAAAATTCATTGAAACAATTAAAGGAGTAAATGAAAGAATTTTTCTGTGATATACCGAACATCAATGTAAGATAAGTGAAAACATGATATAGTTATTGGATCATCTAGGAGAGAGGGAGACGATAAGAGAATAAGAGGATTCAGTCAAACAGTCATTTCTTATTACATTGTTTACAGATGCCAAACCAACCTGCAATTCTATTTTCCATCTTTTCTTCAAGAACGTTTGTTCCACATTCAAAACAAAAGTATCTTTTTTGCATATGTCTTGTCATTCCATTAATCGAAGGAATCATAGTATATCTTTATGATACCGCCAGCGCATGATCTGAATGGACAAAAAGAGTTCTATTAGAAATCATCATTCTTCTTGATACTGAATACATTTTCTACTTAATTTTGTCTAATAGATACTCAAAGCTATGAGAGAAAAATCTCGAGTTATTTTTTGGTCTCGAATTGTATTAATGCGAATTTACAACAAATAGTTTTGAATTCTCGCCATCATATCCTAAAAGATATGCTTGATCTGTTGAGGAATTAATGAGGATATTCTCAACTATAAAACCTGTTTCAAATTTATTGATAACGTTGTTAGTTGTGTTTATTGCTATCGCCATGCTTTTAGTGCCATTTGAATTTTTAGATAAAATGTTAGTCATGTTTTGGTCAACTATATAGAGTAACTTGTCATTTGCATTATACAATATATTTTTTACATATTCACCCTGTATACTTGAAATGTTTTTCTTGCTTGAGAGATCTATTGCATTAACTTTCCCATCACTACCTGCTTCGTATAGAATCTTTTCCTCTGCATTAAGAGTTAGTGCTATTGGACTCTGTACTGTTATATTCTCAACAATTTCGTTATTTGACTCATCTATTATTGAAATCAAATTGTCGTATTTTGCTCCAACATACAATAAATTAGATTCTGGATCTAATTGAATATCCTTAATTCCATATTGCCACTTTTCTAAGTAAACAGATTCTAATGTATTTCCATCTACTATATACAATCCCGGCTTACCGCCCTCAGGATATAATGAGCCAATGTATATTTTATTGGTAACAGGATTAACAGATATCCCCGCCAGGGAACCTTCCTTGCCTTCTTCGGTTTCACCGTATAATTGAATTCTCATGAATTTATTGTTCGTTGAGTTTATCAAATACAGTGTATCGTATGCAATTGTGGTGTCGTTTTCATTAACCAAATGTTGACCTGCCGCATACAGTATCCCCCTTTCAGGGTCAAGTGCGATATTGGAGAGAAAATCATTCTTTTCGGATCCAATCTTAATGGTATCTAGTACCTTGTTCTGGGCAGTGTCAATAACGTAGATTAAATTTTTTGCTCCATTTTCAGTCGCAAATATCCCATAAATCTTGCTCGTTTTTTCATCAATTGTCGCAGAGATTGGTTTATCATTTCCAAGTATGATGGAAGATACTGAAAACGTGTTAGGAACTTGTGAATGAGCTGATTGAAACATAGCGATTCCCGCCAATATAAAACTCAGTGATAAGATAGTAAGAACTGCAGTATACGAACTCCTAAACATATACATATCAATAATTACTAAATTTACTTATTAAAGATATAGAAACTTAATGAGGGAAAAATGTTTGCTTCTATCTTAACGCTCAAAAATTAGAATTATTTGAATCTAAAGGACATATCGAATCATGCTAATCACTAAGAGAGCAGGACTACGACTAATTACCTTGCAATTAAGAATTGAATTGTATGGCACATATGGCACAGCCTTGAAATTAAATCTACAGTAAATTCTTACAGGTTCGGCCATTGTAAGATTTATTAAATAATTATTGCTATGTTATATGATGATTAAAAAAATTAGTGTGATATGTTTCCTAATTTGTTTCTCCTATACAATACTTGTCATTATGCCCACATTAAGGGAATCAGGTTTCGGTTTTTTGCAGGCCCAAGCTTTATGGAATAATAGTAATACTACCGTAGCTAATAGCACGCAAATTTCAACCAATGGTACGGCGGCTAATAGCACGCAAATTTTAAAAACTGTGCAAATTACTGCTGCCGATTCCAAAGCACCTACAGATGGAAATAGCGTAAATATTGATTTACAAATTCAACCTTTTCCAATTACAAAAAATGTAGACTCGCAATTCATGATTTCATTTTTTCAACCATCTTCGCAAGCAGTGCAAGTTCATGTTGACTATGATTTTGCAATAACCAATAACAACAATGAGGTCTTCCGAGCATCCTCAATAACCGGTCAGCCGCTGCTTCACACGGCTGAAGGTATTGTGAAAATTCCATATAAATTCACTCAAGATGGACAATATTCACTGCAAGTAAGTGTAATGGGAATTAACTTTATCCCAATAAAAACTGAACAAGCACTATTTGACTTGAATGTAAGCTGAGATACTTACTAGTTGATGTTATCCAAATTAGGATTCAAGTCAGCTAGATTAAATAGAAATTGAGACTATTGGTTTTCCGTCTCATTGGCTGTTTCATTCCCAGAAGATGTATCAATTTCTATACGAGTATCAGAATTTGAAATTTCATCAATCAATTTGAAATCGCTATTGTTGATAAATGCATAGGCGATAAATAGTAATAGCATTACGCAAATTATAGCACTTACTAGCAGAAGGGAATTCATTGTTCTATTGAATATTTTTGAGTAATTTAAATCAGTATTAGAACTTGAGGATGATATGCAAATCCAATTTATGAGTTAATATCTGTATGAAACAATCTCTTGAGATACACTTGAGGATAAAAATTTTAACAAAAATTGTAAACATTAACTGAGCTCAATGAATATGAGCCAATAATATCATCACAATGTCCATAAACCAAATTGAATTTATCAAGATATTTAGAAAGATTTGTGGGTAGATTTGACTGGACAACCCTTGATCTTGTGTACCTGAGAAAATGGACAGTTATCGGAATAATCATAGGAGCTCTATCTGGATTATTAGTAATTACTGCTTATGAGGCAATGAGGATTTTTTCATCGTTCTTCCTTAGTGATGTGGTGAGATACATCCAACCATATCCAGAAGATGTGGCTAACTTGTCTTCAGAATATTCCTTGTACGTGTTAAAACCCTGGCTTATACCTGTGATTTTAGGATTAATTGGTCTAGTCATAGGGTTGCTCTCAATGAAATTATCAACTTCGCTAGGCAAAAACGGAATAGATGAGATTAGTGATGAATTTCATAACAAGAAAAACAAATTAAGTATAAAAAACTCATCATTAAAAACATTCTCCAGTTTTCTGGCTATAGGAAGTGGAACTAGCGGTGGAGTTGAAGATTCCTTAGCACATACTGGTTCCACACTTGCATCAATTATTGGTAAAATTTTCAAACTTGACCAAGAAGAAATTCGTATTGCAATTGCCGCGGGAATGGGTTCAACTATTGGGGGGATCTTGAGGTTACCTTTTGGAGGAGCAATTTTTAGTTTAGAATTACTATATCGCAGAGACTTCATTATCAAGTCGCTGTATCCAGCGTTCTTAGCATCAATAACAAGTTATATCGTTTCAGGAGTTGTCTTGGATTGGCCTTCTTTCCTATATATTCCACAGGAGTTTATCACAAAAACAACACTTCAGTCTATAGCAGCTTATGGTGTAATTGCTGCCATCATAGGAATAGTTGGAATAGGATATGTGAAAACAGTTCAGATTTTTCAAAGACATTTTGAAAATATGAAAATTCCACTTTACTTCAAGCCTGCACTAGGTGGAGTTATTATTGGTATATTTGCAATTGGTTTTCCCGAAATATTAGGTACAGGCTATGGATGGTTACAACTCGCAGCACTGGGTAATCATGAAGTCTTTCCACTATGGATTATGTTCCCAGTAATCGCAATGAAAATATTTGCTACTTCAGTTTCTAATGCCTCACGTAATACTACCGGATTACTTGGTCCTTCATTGGTAATAGGTGGTCTTATTGGCTCCGCATTAATTACATTGTTTCACTCTTTTGGAATTTTCCTGTTTATAGACACAACATCTGCTACATTGATATCAATATTCGCATTCTTTACCGCAAGTACTAGAACTCCTATTTCTGCGATAGTAGTAGGGGTTGAAATGGTTGGAAGCTATACATTGCTTATTCCCACCGTCATATCGGTGATAATATCAAATATTATCTCAGGTAAAAATAATTATATCTACAAAAATTATGTTTCCAACATAAGAACACAATTGTTAAGTATAAAGAAACATGACTCAAATTTAAGAAACTACCTTGTGAGAGATGTGATGAATTCAGATTTCTATAACATAAATCGTAATACAACCATTGCTGATGCTGTTCAGATAATGAGAGACCTAAATGTCAAATCACTCGTAGTTACTAATAATGAAGATAGATTTGAAGGGATGATTTATTTTGAGGATTTAGCAAATGTTCCAACCATTCAAGAGAACATGACTGTTGAATCTATCATGATTTATGATCCACCCATGCTTCGTCCTTTGGATCCAATTATGGATTACTTTGAAATAGTAAGTAAAACTGCCGTATCTGAAATTCCTATAATATCACCTGATGATAATAAATTAGTCCTTTCAATATTGTCACTACGAGATGTAAACAAATTATTGAACAATATCAATGATCCAATCTTGCCCGATCTAGAAAAGAGTAGTAGCAAATTTCAAAAGGAAATCAATATCAATATTGATGCACTTCGCAATTTGTCCGAAGATGAAGATCCCGACAAGCTTGATAAAGACAGTAAAATCATAAGCAGATTAAAAGACTACCTTGCTTGATAATACAAACAAAAAGAACTTTATAACTTGAAAATTTGGCATATTTCAAACCTATATTACAATCGTAGGTTTATCTTTTGTAGCTGAGAGATAGTTCAAGATTGTACTATGTACAATAATTTCTGAGTTTTATTTTATGATAAAAAGAGAAAGAAAAGGAGTTAGTTTACTACAACTTGACCCTTCATGAAAGGATGAAGAGTACAATAGTAGTCAAATGTTCCTGCGCTGCTAAATGTATGTTGAAACGTTTTTCCCCCTGCCATGTAACTTGAGTCGAATTCTGTACCTGAGACGCCGCTTTCAGCACTACCTGAAGTTACGGTATGAAGGGTAGAATCAATATTTTTCCAAGTTACTGTAGTACCTACTGGTACTGTCAATTCTGTCGGTTCATAGAATTTAGCATTACTTGGGGCAGATGACCCTTGAGCAATGATTACTTCAGTGCCGGATGATGTTGTTTGGTTTCCTGCTGTAGTTGAGTTTCCAGCCATCATTGTTCCGTTACCAGTCGTGTTACCGCCAGTGGTATTGAGCATTGTAGCATTTTGTGTTACTTCGCTTTCACCGTCTTGTGCTTCATTTCCATTTTCATTGTTTGCACCCTCGTCTTGTGCTTCATTTCCATTTTCATCATCAGTTGCAGTTTGGTTTTCAGCGCCTTCAGCTTGTGTTTCTTCTTCTTCTGCTGCTGTGCATACTATGCCTTCACCTTTTGCCGAGACACATGTTCCTTCTGGATGATCAGTTGCAGTTGAGTTCTCCACTGCCAGTACTGCAAATGCGCCACCTTTTACAACATCGGACATTGCGTGGTCAACACCTACATAGACACCTGCTTCTGGGAATGTTGATTCAATTACCGATGCTGAACCTGGAGGAATCCACCATGTTTCGTCATTGATGTCCTGTGTTCCAAAGCCGTTGTTTGCTGCGTTGCTACCGTCTCTTACGCTTAACATTCCGCTAATAAAGTGGAATGAAACACCATCGTTTGGTCCTGGATTAACTATATACCAACGAGTCAATTCACCTGGTTTTACCTTGAATATTTCTGCGTCTTTGTTAAGTTCGAGTTTGTTTACTTCACCAACTGCTGGTACGTATTTGTGAGACATACCGTTTGTCATTACCAAGTCTGGATTGTTTGATATGAATTTGCCAATGTCAAATGATCCTGCTGTTCCATTGGTTCCTACGAATGGACCTTTGTCAGCGCTGTTGTACAATTCGCTGAATACCATGTAGAATTCTTTGGCTGGTTCTTCGTTAGTTGGGTGAACAACAATGCCACCATACATTCCGTTAGAAATGTGTTCCCATACTCCGTTCAGACCGTCAGCACCACAATGATATAGGAATACACCTGGAAATTCACCTGTAAGTGACCATGTCTTTGATTGTCCTGGTTCTACACTACCAGATAATGCTTTACCTGGACCAAATCCTGCATGAAAGTCAAGACTGTGTATAGTCTGTCCTTCATTTTTTAATGTGATGTTTAGTGTATCACCTTGATCTATCGATATAACTGGTCCTGGAATGGTACCATTGAATACCATCGCATTGTACATTATTCCTCCTGGATGCAATGCATTATCAGGAGCAACTTGAACTTGTTTTTCTGATGCGATTAAAGTTACTTGTTTTACCTCACCTTGATTTTCTGTTTCCTGCGCATGTACCACATTGTTCGCTGAAAAATACGGAACAAAAGCAATACTGCTTGCAAGCAAGAAACTAGCTATCAGTGAGCTTGCGAGTAGTAAACTACGATTCATTAGCGGATTGTAAAGGTTTCCACTATAAATATTATGCTGAGATAAGAATAAAATATTTTAATTCAGATATTAGAATTTTGTTGAAATTATAAACTAGCTCTATATTAATTAGAATTTTTTCATCAAAAAGTAATAATATTTATTTTACGTTTACTAATTCATAAGTAGATGCCAATTTTACCTATTGACTCTGGAAGATACGGTAGCAATGAAATAAGGAAAATTTTTGAAGAAGAAAATCGACTCAGATATCAGCTTAATTTTGAAGCACTAGTTGCATTATCTCAAGGCAAACTTAGAATGATTCCTCTAAAAGCCTCAAGAGAAATAGCACGAATAGCAAGATCAAATAAGATCACAACAATAAAGATCAAGGAACTTGAATCAATAAGTGAGCATGACACAGCTTCGTTAGTACAGGCAATTAGCGAATATTGTTCACCCACAACAAGACCATGGATACATTACGGATTAACCAGTAACGATGTTGTAGATACATCTACGTCAATGCAATTAAAAGACGCGTTTAAAGTAATTGAACCAAAAATATTCAAGCTAATTTCGTTATTGATAAATAGGGTAAGAAAATATGACTTGTTACCTTCTGTAGGAAGAACTCATGGACAGCACGCAAGCATAATTTCATTTGGATTAAAATTTGCGATTTGGGCAAACGAGCTTTCATATCACATAGAAAGGATCGAAGAGGGTAAGAAGAGATTTCTTTTATGTAAAACATTGGGAGTGGTTGGGACAGGTTCCTTGATGGGATCAAAGGCCCTGGATGTACAGGACAAGGTAGCCAAAACGCTTGGTCTTTATTCTATAGAGGCAGCTACACAAGTAATACCCAGAGAAAGACTAGCAGAAGTTCAATTCATAATTTCGTTAATAGGAAGTTCTTTGGATAAAATGGCAACAGAAATTAGAAATTTACAAAGAACTGAGATTGGAGAGGTAGAAGAACCATTTAAAAAAGGGCAATTGGGAAGCAGTGCAGTTCCAGTAAAGAGGAATCCCATAAAGAGTGAAAGAATATCTTCACTTGCAAGAATACTTCGTTCCTTTTCAAATATCGCTCAAGAGAATATTTCACTCTGGCATGAGAGAGATCTCTCGAATTCCGCAAATGAAAGATTTACTATTCCGATGGGCGTCATTCTTTTGGACGAAATGATAAATAACATGATAAGGGTAATTGAAGGATTAACTGTAAGTAGTCAAACAATTTTAGATAATATAAATAAAACAAAGGGAAGAATTTTTGCAGAGTTTATTCTTGAAGCCCTAGTAAAGAAGGGTATTCCTCGAATGAAAGCGTATGAGAGCATACAACGTGTTGCTTTTGAAACACTAGTTGATGACAGAGACTTTAAAGATGCGATAATGAAGGATCCTTCTATTGGAGAACATTTAAACAAGAATGAATTGAAAACAATATTTGATCCTAACACTCATCTGGCTGCATCGACAAGAATAATAAAGAATGTCATAAAAAGGACCGAGCAAATACGTAAAAACTACAAACCGCATTAATCTATTTCTTTATAATTTTTGTGGATTAGAGAACCGTATTGTAACGCTTTTTTCCTTCTTATAATTACTTCTGGTGGTATCTCAAAAGATAACGCAATTTTTCTAATTATATGCTTTCTCAAAAGATCATCATCGCTAACTATTTTATCATAAATAGGAAACTTCATTGCGATAGAAATGAATCCTTTTGAGAGAAATGGTTGTATGATACTGATATTATATTTTTCTACCGCTTGTTTTATTTCATTTATTAATTCTAATTCATTCAATATCTTTGACTCAATAGTCTTGTTAATAGTATCGTTGCCTTGATTAAATATGAATCTGAAATTATTGTAGCCACAGAACAGTTCATCAAAACCGTTGGCAGTGAGTACAACATTAAGACCATTATTACTTGCCAATTGAGCAACATAACTAAAAGCAATGCAGTTTTCAATATGAGATAAATTTCTACAGGTCATTTCATCCCTTATTTTTTTAGAAAATACTGAAAAATCTTGCTTATCTATTTCTAAAACTTTGTGATTCATATTGATTTTACGTGATATTGTTTTTGAGAATTCTATGTCATTAGAATCAGGAAAACCAATAGTTAATAGTGTGGTATCGATGTTCATATTTTTACAAATTTTTGCAAGTAATGTACTATCTATCCCGCCCGAAAAGGCAATTCCAATCTTATTTATTCCTCTCAAATTATCAGATACAGTTGCAAACAATGCATCAATTAGGTCGGAATTGTACAATATAGTATAACCAAAAATAATTTCATTTATGTCTTTATTAGTATGGGCCATCCAAATTCTGACTTCCGATAAATAGGACTAACAGTAAACCAAAATCAGCAAAAGACAATAATTTTCCCCAGGAGAAGATTACTTTACTATTCTAAAATCATCCCTATATTAGAAAAAATTGATTCAAATATACTGGTATAAATCCTAACGGAACTAAGCAACAATATACGATATATTCATATAACATTTGTTATAATAAAAATATTTACTAATCAATAGGATCTAATGTTTTGTATAAACAAGATTAAATCTTTTACATGAGATAAATGTTATAATGCGTTGAAACGGCTAACGACAAACATGATTTGTTTCTAGCCTGCGTCATATATGGCACCTAGCTATGTCTACTCAGTTAGTTAACAGCTGTAATTAATTAATCCTTATTTGGCTGATATTTGGGAATACTTATGAATTTGATTTGATATGAACAAGACGGGTTCAATTCCAGCGCATACGAATGAACTATTTCTTGGAGTTATTGAAATTGACCTAATATGAAAAGTAACTTGTATATATCTGGATTCTTTGAAATAAAATTAATGAAGAAGACAATTCTGGACGAAGATCTCAAATATATCGATGGAAAAGGAAACTTGCTGAGGAGCAAGACAGAATTATCTTTCTCAAGATTACTTTCATTTTTAGGGCATGATTATGAATATGATTTTAAGATAAAGCTAATGAATGGAAACGAGGTCCTCGTTGACTTTAAGGTTGATAACAAATACATTGAAATATTAGATTCCGCGCAAGACCTAGAAAAATTCAATGAGATAAAAAAGAATAATCCTGATCTTGATATCATAGGGATTGGTAAATCAAAATTTGGTGTCAAATCTGGTGATTTTGAAACAATATCCTTTGTCGATTCTGAAGGGGACCAGATCGGTTCAATATTTTTAGAAGATTCATCACTTGCTTTTGACTATGCTCATATTTTACCTCTCGTTGAAAAATGCTCCATACTACATGGTCACACTTCTACTGTTATGGTAGAGATCATTGGAAAAATGGTGAACAATCTGGTTATCGATTATATTGATGCTAAAAGAATCATCAAAGACACCCTTTCAATATTAGATCACAAGTTCTTTATCAACAAGAAATACGTTTACAAAGAAGATAGTCTTCATTATTACGTCTCATTTAACGGTCCTCGTGGATTTTTCAATCTACAACTTCCTAAAGATACTACCTTTCTGATGCCTGGAGAGGCAACAGTAGAGAATCTTTCCTCCGTAATAATAGAACTACTTTCCTCAAAAATGCCTCCAAATATAGAAGCTCTTGGTGTTTATATTTACGAAGGCGTAAATAAAGGGGCACATATTCTGGCAAACATCAGGTAAATAGCGATAGTCTTTATGATAAAACGGATATCATGATGAGGCACTTGTCCTTACGGATCCGATGCATGTTTTTCATTAATCCAAAAAAGGTTTGAAGCATGAACTTAAATAGAAGCCGTCTAGTGGATTAGTTCTAACCTAAAGATGCAACAAAAAATAGATGAAAAGATATGGAATTCAAATATTGAGAATGCTATTTTGCAAAATTGGCATGATAAAAGAATCTATGATTTCAAAGTATCTGATAATAAAAATTATGTAATTGATACCCCACCTCCCTATCCATCAGGACGGCCCTGGCATATTGGAGCTGCGGCACATTATGCGCAAATTGACATGATAGCTCGAACAACTAGAATGTTTGGTAATAATGTATATTTTCCAATTGGCATAGACAGAAATGGACTACCAGTTGAGATTTACACTGAAAAAAAACACAAGATCAGAATGCGACAGACTGATAGAGAAGAATTTCTTAGACTCTGTAGAATCTCATTAGATGATCTAGAAAAAGAAATGATCCAAATCATGAAAAGTATCGGTCTAAGTGCCGACTTTGCGGACTATTACAGGACTGATTCAAATGAATATCGCACGTTAACTCAGAGTACTTTTATTGATTTATGGGGAAGAGGACTTGTTTATTCTGCAAATCGACCAAATAACTACTGTCCAAGCTGTGGCACTACAATTGCTGATGCTGAAATAACTTATGAAGAAAGAAAGACAAATCTAGTATTTTTGAAGTTTAGGTTAAAAAATGAAAATGAAGATTTGATTGTTGCTACAACCAGGCCTGAATTAATTTTTGCATGCCAATGTATTATAGTAAATCCGAACGATACCAGATATGAGAAAATGCATAAGAAGGAAGTTATCTTGCCTCTATTTAATAGAGAAGTAAAAATCCTACCCCATCATTCAGCAAAATCAGAATTTGGTTCAGGAGCCGTGATGGTTTGTAGTTACGGAGACCTTAATGATGTGCAGGTATTTAGAGAATTTGGTTTAAAAGAAATTGTAGCTATAGATCAATATGGGAAAATAGGTGAAAATGGAGGTAGTTATTCTACCCTCACAGTAGACAATGCAAGAAAAAAAATCATTGATGATTTGGAAAATGGCGGCTACGTTGTAAAGCAAGAATCGATCTTGCATAGGATACCGATGTGCGAGAGAAGTAAATCCCCAGTGGAGATAATCCCAATGCAGGATTATTATATTAAACAACTTGATTTTCTTCCCAAACTTAGAGAATTTGCATCTTCTTTGAAATTTTATCCAGAGTCTCACAGACAGATATTGTTGAATTGGTTAGACTCGGTTGCAATAGATTGGCCGATATCTAGAAGGAGATTTTATGGTACAGAAATTCCGATATGGTATTGTGATAAATGTAAAGAACCAATGTTGCCTGAACCTGGAAAATATTACAGACCGTGGAAGGATAAAGCGCCGTTTGATAAATGTGTCAAGTGTGGTCATAGTGAGTTTACTGGGGATGAAAGAACTTTTGATACTTGGATGGATTCTAGTATATCACCTCTATTTGTGACCAAATATAGTAAAGATAAAGATTTTTTTGCAAAAACATATCCAACACAAATAAGGCCGCAAGCAAAAGACATTGTAAGAACATGGCTGTATTACACAATGTTACGATGTTATCAGTTGACAGAGAAGCTTGCCTGGAGTGATGTCTGGATTATGGGATATGGGGTGGATGAGTATGGAGAAAAGATGAGTAAAAGTAAAGGCAATGTAATTGATCCATTTCCTGTAATCAACAAGCATGGAGCAGACACCTTTAGATTCTGGTCAGCAATTGAAGCAAATCATGGTCAGGACTTTAGGTGTTCTGAACAAAAGATTGCAGAGGCACAAAAATTTCTAACAAAATTATGGAATATTGGAAGATTTGTTTCCTCATTTGAATTCGTTCGAACAGTCGAAGTTGATTTATTGCCTTCGGATAAGTGGATTTTAGGGGAGTTATCTAATTTGGTAGCTGAATGCATCAAGGGGTACAAAGAATATAATTTTTTTATTCCAGCTTCACAAATAAGAGATTTTACTTGGAATATTTTCGCTTCCCACTACCTAGAATTAGTAAAATCACGCGCATACAACGATCAAGACCAAAACAATAGATATTCCGCATTATATGCGCTCCATAAATGTTTTTCAGTAATATTGTTACTATTAGCTCCTCTTTGCCCATTTATTACAGATAAATTATGGACTACGATATATTCTAAAGAAAGTATTCATTTACAAAAGTTTCCAGTTCAGAGTAATGACTATGGAGAGATGTGTAAATTTACAAAAGCCATTATAGATTTTAATTCATTAATATGGACGACAAAAAGAGAATCAACAAATGAAAATGGTAAGCGATATTCATTAAGAGATCCTATAAAGGCAGAAATTCCAGATGACCTATCTCAGTTCAAAGATGATCTAAAGGAAATGCATAATATTCAAGGTTAACTATAGAAATCTGGTAACTTATGAAAGCTGTTCCTATATACAGTCATGGTGATCTAAATGTATTGAGATATGAACAGGATTTTCCAACTCCAATACCTAATCCATCCGAGATTCTAATTAGGGTAAAATACTGCGGCTTGAATCACCTAGATATATGGACAAGATTGGGAATTCCAGGTATAACTATTGACTTTCCCCATGTTTGTGGCAGCGATATTGTAGGCTCAGTGGAGGAAGAATATGCAGAAATCCCCAATGGATCTAGAGTTCTCGTATATCCTGGAATCGGCTGCAATGATTGTCACAATTGTAGGAATGGAACCGAAACCCTATGTAGAGATTTTTCTATAATTGGTGGTTTAAGCAAGTACAATGGTGGTTATGCAGAATATGTAACTGTTCCCAAAACAAATATCATACCACTACCTCGTGAAATAAGCGATGAACAAGCTGCCACACTCTCAATTTCATATTTGACTGCATGGAATATTGTTAAAAAACTACACCTAAAGGAAAATGATACAGTGTTGATATACGGAGCTACAGGTGGACTGGGTATGGCCATGATTCAAATCTCAAAGGCACTCGGAATAAGAACCATAAGTACTATATCTGACGATTCTAAACTAAATTTTGCATATGACATAGGATCTGATTATGTAATTAATCGAAAAAAGAAAGAGATATCTCTTGAAATAGAAAAAATAACTCGGGGGATAGGAGTTGACGCAGTTGTGGATAATGCAGGTCAGAAGACACTGAATACAAGTATTAATTCTGTTCGGAAAGGTGGGAAAATTGCAATATGCGGTACTACATCTGGAAGTGAAGCTAACTTTCAGATACGAACTTTTTATTCAAAGCAAATTCAACTATTTGGTATTTTAATTGGATCAAAGTTAGAGTTGTTGGAATTAATTAACTTTGTAAATGAAAAAAATATAGTGCCAAAAATTGATTCCGTACTTCCATTAGCACAAGTAAAACAGGGTCATGATAAATTAGAAAAAGGAGCGCAATTAGGTAAGATTTTGATTAAAATATGACAATAATTTTACCTGTAAGCGGAACAATAGTTGTTCTCGAAAGATTGGGATGAAATATTTTCATCTCGATAACTAAAATAATCTACATCTTTACTCTAGGTAAATTCCAATGTAGTTTGATAGATACCAACCTAATACCAGTTGTAACGAAAATTACAGCTATTGCGGTATATTCAAACGGCACACTAAGATTTACCAGTATAAGGAATACAATGACACCAATGAAACTTGCCACTGCATAAACTTCCTTTGTAAAAACGATCGGGGGTTCTCTTACAAATACATCTCTTAAAATTCCACCGCCAAAAGCTGTCAACAAGCCTGAAATCACGATTAGTACATAGTTAGTACCATACAGAGAATGTGCAATTGAGACTCCTGTAAAGGTGAATACTCCCAAGCCTACAGCATCAAAAATATTGAATAAATTTTCATATTTTTTCGTTTTATGATAAAGAAAAAAAATGACAATTGCAGTTATTGTTGTCAATACAATGTGAATAGTGTCTGAAAAATTATTTGGAGGGAATACTCCCAAAATTGTATCTCTCATTACTCCTCCAAGAATTCCTGTTACGGTTGCAAGAATTATTATGCCTACAATATCATACTTATGTTCTATTGCCCTGAGTGCACCTGTTACAGCAAATACCACTGTTCCAAATAAATCCAGTACAAGGATTATGAATGGAAAGCCGATATCTAAATTGAACAATTAAAGATTGCTGTCGTGTTTAACATTGTTAAAAAAAATGTTGTTGCCCGCAAGTACTATCATCAAGATAGTTCATTGTTTTTTTCCATTTATCATATCCAAGATGTCTTCTGCAATGTCAATTGAAGTATGAGAGTTGATATTTGGTTCCATTGTTACAAGTAAGATATACTTGTCCAAGTAAAAAGTCAGAATTGATATCTTCTCTCTTTCAACATATGCGAATCTTGATCTGCCCATATTGTCATCAAACCTTTCTCGCATAGATTTACGCAATGCAGTATGTGTTAGGTATAATTCTTCATTGTTTTCATCCATGATAGAGTTTAAACCCCCTCTCATTCCACCGACAATAGGCAATCCCGTATCATCAATGACCGCCACATAACGTATATCGCTATTCAGATTGAATATAGATTCGCAAAGCTTTGAATATTCCATAGATTGAGAAAATAAAGACTGTTTATTATGTTTTTGATCAAAAGTTGCTCCTATAGAAACTGTTAGCCGTTTTCTAATTGCCCAATGCCAAAATAATCTTGATTTTTGGATGCTGCGATATATCTAATCATGAAAGCTACCCTTGTTTATTTTAGATATTTTGTTGATAAATTCATGTATCAAAGTGTCAGAGTCTTTATTTTTCTTCATAAAATAGTAAAGCTCTTCGGTGGCTGCATGATGATCTACACCTATGTTTTGTGCTAATTGTACTGTAATCAGTGATAATAATAATAATTTCCTCAGAATTATTTCTGTTCCATATTGTTTGATATCAAAAGATAACTCAGAGATTACATTTTTCATATTTGCATCAATATATCTATCCTTTGCTTCTCTACTCTTAATTGAAAATTGAACTCCCATCATTCTGTCCTTCATATGTATTTTTTCTACCATTTCGATGAATCTATCATTTAGCTGTGGATCTTCGAACAATGCTTGAGATAGCAAAGTCTCCTGCATCAGATTCACTTAACGATAAAGTTTTGATCAGTTTGAACAATACATGACATGCCGCACATCCACCATATCCTATCAACGAGGTATTAGAAAGGACTCTTGTGATTTCAGAGTCAATTAACCTGCTGGCACTTTCAATCTTATCTCTGTTGTACACGCTTCAAATATGGTCGATGCTCCTTAAAACCTTATGAATTCATAAAATTAGTCCTTAGGAGGGGTCTAAATTAATGCCAAGGATTAACCTTATTTCGATACTTGAGTGTTGTTCAAATTAGTATTTGTAGACTGTCCGAGTTCTTATTCAAAATATCTCGTATTATCACGTATTTTTGGCATTATCTGTTCCCTCATTATGGAATCAATATGGGGCTCTTCCACGTCAATTGTAAGTAAAACATAATATTTGTTATTTATCGGAGTAACAATCCTTACAAGCTTTTCATATTTCCCCAAGGAGTAAATCAGTTTGCCCAACTTGTCTTCGAATTTTAGCCTTGATTTGTGTCGCGCTATTGCATTTAGTGTGTATTCCTGGTTTTCCTCACGGTTCATCAACGGATCGAGTCCTTCTCTTCTTGCTATATTTAGTATTTTACCCTCAGAATCAGATATTGCAATCCATCTTAGCGAAGAACTGATTTTTAATATTTCCCTTGAAAGACTCTCAAGATAATCTTTAGTCGTATCGGCCATTAATATGAAAAAGACCGATCTAAAATATAACGTTATTTGCTTAGACGCATTCAATTAAAATATAAAATGGATATCAATACCCCATATCATTGGTTAGTGAATATCGTGCCATTGGTGGATACGCAACGCCGCAAGGTACAAAAAAATATATGCAAAATGCTCTCAAAAATGGTTTTCCAAACTCACACTTTCGTTCATTTGATAACCTCAACTTATCAAGTTTGGGAATGGGAACTTATCTGGGTCAGATTACACCAGAAGAAGATAGGGATTTAGAGAACGCAATCTATGAGTCAGTTAAATCAGGAGCTATGAATGTAATTGATACTGCAATAAATTATCGTTCCATGAAGTCAGAAAAAAATATTGGAAAGGCAATGAAAAGGCTAATAGAAGATGGAGTTATATCACGGGATCAAATCTTTATTTCAACAAAAAACGGATACATTACCAATGATGGTGATTTTCCAACAGTTGATGTTCTTGAATATATGCAAAATATGTTTATTTCACAAGGAATTATAGCCCCAAATGACATCAGCTCCGGTTATAATGTATTAAACCCGAATTATATCCGTAAATGTATTGATAAATCGTTGACAAATATGCAACTTGATACTATTGATCTTGTTTATGTTCATAATGCGTACGAGAGCTGGGTTCAGGATATAGACAGAAAACAGTTTGATGAAATGATACGCAAGGTCTTTCAAGTTTATGAAGAGTATCGATCTAAAAACAAGATTAATTATTATGGAATGGCTACGTGGACATGTTTTAGACTTCCTCAGAATGAAAGGGAATATCTCTCATTAGAAGAGATGGTGAAGATAGCACAAGAAGTGGGAGGAAAAAATCATGGATTCCGTTTTATTCAACTTCCATACAATCTAGCGTATAGAGAAGCTTACATGCTCAAGAACCAATCGGTAGGAAATGATAGTGACCTAACTATTTTGCAAGCTTGTAATAAATTAGATATTGGAGTTTTCACAAGTGTGCCATTGTTACAGACAAAATTATTTGATGCCAAAATACCAGATTATTTGGGATATGATGATCAACTACTAAAGATAGTACAAATTACCAGATCAACTCCAAACGTATTAGCTCCATTAATTGGTCAAAAGAAACCTAATCATGTTAAAGAAAATATTCAACTTGCAAAAGTAGCGCCGTTAACTATTGCAGAATTCAATGATGCGATCAAGATTTTCAGTTAATTATCAAAACTTTAGAAAATAATATTGTTTCCAAAAAAAGAAACATAGATAATGAGATAACACATCAGATATAGAAAGTAATTTTTTAATATGGTGTGTAGTCAAAATTTCCTGAAATATATCAATATGCCTTATAGTACTGCTATCGTAATTACATTATCTCCACGTATTAATGCATCGCCAATTTGAGTTTCTTGCTCCTGCTCTTTACCCTTTTCTGAATTGTCGTTGTTGTTTGACTGCTGCTCTATTACCTCTGTGGCCTCGGTTATTTCGATATTCATTTGTTTATCAAAACCCTTGATTTTTCCTTTTACCGACCTCCTTCCCTTTAATTTAACAAGCACTATTTTCCCAACACTTTCTTGAAGTAACTGACCAGCGATACCATCTTCAGACATTTTTAGCTTTCATGTGAGTACAATACCAATATTAACTTTTTTGATTACAAGTAACTTTTGTCCAAAAATCAAGCAATATTATGGGAAATTGATTTTGTGTTGGGTATTATCGACATCAATTGTTTTACTAAATGAGGATATAATTTCTCAATGGCTGACTAAGCCAAAAATGTTACTCGATATTTAACGACAAAAAATCCATTGTTTCCTTGGATATTAGTCGTTAATATCGAATGTCTGTTCAAGTTTTCTTGATAATTTTTCTAAAATGCTCTAAATTCTTTGAAATCTCCTCATTCCATTGTTCTTCTGTGTATCCATGGACTTTAATTCCATGTTCTTTTGCATTCTGAAGTAATTCTTCTTCTGTCTCTCCGACCATCGTGTGAGTACAGACCGGATCTCCGGCGTCTTTACAATTTATTGAGAGGGTCATTGAAAATAATGTTCTTATAAACTATATAAATTTTCTCCAATTTACTATCAATTGATATTGGGAGACTGGTCAACCGTTAAAATAGAATTTAAGGGTAAGAAAAAATCGTATTTATTTTTTGTTCTTAAACTTCAACCAACTAACTATGTATGAATACAGTTGATTGAATTTTCCCATTAGACTCCGGATCAATTATTATAATACGCTTGTCTTAATTAACTAAACTAAATTGAATAAAGAAATCAAATATGCGTTAGAATATCATCAAGAAACAAAGCATTCTCAGATGAGTATTAGATTATCCAATCATTACCTAGATTGGGATAACAAACCAAAGCCATTCAAGTTTTATACCAGTATTCCATCAACTCCCCTCCCGGCTGATTTTCCATTACCGAATCTGAATGTAATTACCATGAAAGAGACAAATCAAATCACTGCTTTAGAAAATCCCAAGATAAATACGGAATTATTATCGTCTTTGCTTTTCTTTTCTTCAGGAATTACAAGACAAATCAAGTTTCCGCATGGGAAATATTATATGCGTGCAGCACCTGCCACCGGGGCACTATATCCAATAGAAGTCTATGTAGTATCCGAAAACATTAATGGATTACAAGCAGGTGTTTACCATTTCTGCCCCGGTGAGTTCTCTTTAACAAGATTGAGAGAAGGGGATTATAGACAATTTTTATCTGAAGCAGCGGGATTTGAACAAGCAGTAAGGAATTCACCATTCACAATAATACTTACCTCTTTGGCTTGGCGAAATGCTTGGAAATATCAGGCCCGATCATACAGACACTGGTTCTGGGATTCAGGTGTGATTATTGCGAATCTGATTGCCACAGCTTCGTCCTTTGGTTTGAATACCAAATTGATTACTGGGTATATAGACAAATTTGTAAATGAATTGTTATGTCTTGAAGAAAACAAGGAAGCATCGATCGTTCTTGCTCCAATTGGGATTGGTTTGTCTGAACAAGAACCTAGCAAGATCCAGCATCCTTCTAGATTTGTTCCAGATATCGTTCCTATTTCACATGGGAAAGAAGTTGAATATGACCAGATTTGGAAATTACATGATGCGTCGTCACTCAATTCAACTGATGAAGTGCGTCAATGGGTTCATTCTATAAAATCAATGCAAGAAGTTAAAGGAATAAAGGATGATTCTGTGAAATTATTTTCAAAACACATAGAGCCCATACCGAGCAATTCACAACCACTGTCTGAAGTCATACTCTTAAGAGGTTCTACCAGAAAATTTTCAAGAGAGCCTATAACATTTGAACAACTCTCAAACATTCTATATAGTATAGCGGGACCCACACCTTCAGATTTTGGTGAAAAAAAATCTTTGATAGATGTATATTTTATTGCAAATGATGTAACTAACATCCAGAAAGGAGCATATTTTTTTAATCGAAAGGATAATTCAATTGATCTCTTAAAAGCAAACATTCGAAGAGATGTGTCTGGATATTTGTGTCTAGAACAATCTCTGTTCAGTGATGCAAGTGCCGTATTTTATATTATGTCTAACATCAAGTTGATACTGGATAAATTAGGAAATAGAGGATATAGATTGTGCCAATTTGAATCAGGTATACTAGCGGGTAGAATTTATTTATCTGCTTATGATCAAAAAATTGGCGCTTCAGGCTCCACTTTTTATGATGACGCCGTATCTGATTTTTTTTCACCTCATGCGAAGGACAAGGATGTCATGATTGCCATTGGAATAGGCGTTCCGGGTTATAGATCAAAACCCGGTAGAGTTCTAGCTGGCAAGTTCTCAAGACAGGAACTATTATGATGAATCGATATCCCGAATGACTATTTATCAAAGAATTGTGTGGAACTTGAAATTCCATCTGGGAATCCTTTGTATAACAGGTATATCTTAGGGGAAAATTCAATAAAAGCTTTAAGAAAATCAATTTGCAGGAAGCTTAGAATTATAACGATGATGGTGTTAAGAGAATCTAGTACAAGAATGAGTGTAAGGTGTGAATGGGCAAGAGACCAAATTGAGATAGACTATCATGACAAAGAATGGGGAATTCCGCTCCATAATGATAGGAAGCTATTCGAGTTTTTAGTATTGGAGGGAATGCAGGCAGGTCTAAGTTGGCGTATTATTCTAAATAAGCGTCAAGAGTTTCGAAAGGCATTCGACAAATTTGAGGTGGAATTAGTTGCTAATTATGATAATATGAAAATTAAGGATCTTTGTTCAAACTCTTTAATCATTAGAAATAAGAAAAAAATAGAGGCGACAGTTAGCAATGCCAATGCTTTTATCAGGATACAAAAAGAATTTGGCAGTTTTGATACCTATATTTGGAACTTTGTAAGATACAAGCCTATTCAAAATTCATGGAAGTCGTACAACGATGTTCCATCAACATCGCAAGAATCTGATATAATTTGCAAGGATCTTAGAAGCAAAGGGTTCAAATTTGTAGGATCGAAAATATGTTATTCAATGATGCAAGCGATAGGAATGGTCAATGATCATACCACAGGATGTTTTAGATACAAGCAATTAAGAAGAGAATAGATTCTATGTTTGAAACAATGTCATTGTCTACAATTGGATCTTTTAGTATTCTAGAATAAGTAGATATAGTGAATTAGTTCAACATCATGTAGTTGAAAGACATCATTCTCTCTATCCAAAATACAGAGATTGAAACTCTCGGAAATTTGAAGGAATTGTTTGAGTCCGATGGTTATATAATCGAGACAATTCATGTTAAAAAGGACAAGTTACCCAAAGAACTTGATAAATATGCAGGAATAGTCATTCTGGGTGGGTATATGTCCGTATATGAATACTTACCGTATTTGAATGAAGAACTAGTTCTAATAAACAATGCCAACAACCTTCAAGTTCCTCTACTGGGAATCTGTCTGGGTTCGCAACTGATTGCCGAAGCATTAGGTGGCAGAGTGTATAAAGGTAAGCAGAAAGAGATTGGATGGTTCGACGTCGTTATAAATAATAAAGGAAAGAACGATATCTTTAAAGGAATAAATAATAATAACATAAAGGTCTTCCAATGGCACGGAGATACTTTTGTACTTCCAGGTTCTGCAGTACTGTTGGCCTCATCTGATTTGTATCCACAAGCATTCAGATTTGGTAACTCTATCGGAATATTGTTTCATCTAGAAGTAACATCCCAGATGATTCATGATTGGACGAAAGATTATGGATCTGAAATGAAAGATGTTGGGATAAGTCGAGATGATATTTTAGATGGAAAAAATTCTGAATTTGAAAGTCTAGCAAATTACTGTAAAGTAGTGTATGGAAATTTCTCCGAACTGATAAATGCCTATAGGAATTCGCTAGTTTGATATGGGCTCATTAGTATGATCTTAAGCTGTAGGACATGAGTCTGTTACAGACAGGTAATTAGCTTATGAAAGTGCATTGAGGTTCTTATCTCAAAATTATCAATAGGTTAGTCATAAAAAATACATAATAATTCAATTTTTTTAATAATTTATGATAGCAAATATGTGGTTTATTGTATTTTCAAGCTTCAATTATCTTTCATAATAAGTTTTTTATATTCAGTCGTATTCTCTATGTGAAGGTGCCATTCAGTGATTATAGATGAAAATGATCAAATCACAAGAAATGAAATTCATCATATTACTCCTAGCAAGACATTACCCTGGTGGTATGAATATTATAAAAGAATTAGATTATTTCCGTGGTGGACTCGATATAATATCGGTCTAACAAAAGAGGCGTCCCATAAAGACAAAATTTTGAAATTGGCTGCAAAGATGAATTTTGATAAAAGGGCAACATCAAAAATTATTAGGCATGCAGTATCTGAATTTTCTAAACATGGATTAGGATCGGATTATCCTGGTTATCACACTATCAATCATAATCTTGAAGTTGCTTTTATTTCACTATTGTCAGTAGGAAACCAAAAATTAGAAAATAAAGTTCCCGACAAAGACATCAAAAATCTTTTTGTGGCGGCGCTCTTTCATGATTTTGATCCAAGAAAGGAATTTGAAAAGCCAAATGAGGATAATATTGAACTCTTTATTAGGAACGATGAAAAACTAGGTAAGCTTATCCACTCATTTGGTATTGATCTGAACATAGTCATTGCATTAATACATAGAACAACATACCCTTTTGCCGGAGCACAAAAGGAACATGCATTAAAAAGAATGCATGAGCTATTTTCCTTGGCAGGTATTCAACAAGATGATGCTAACACAAGACACCATTATGAAAAGCTCGGGTTGTACTTGTCTATTTGTGATCGCATCGCGGGATATTGTTTGGGTGATTTTAATTATGCTAAGGAACTGGCAAGACGTAATGCTCGAGGTATTGGATGGCACTCACAGGTCATTAATGAAAAGTCCGTTGAATTCTTTAGTGGGCTTAAACAAAAAGATGATAAAGATACCTTTGAGAGAGTAATACGCAGCCTACCGATTGCATTTAGGAAAAATTTCTTTGATAACGTTGAGGGTTTTAGAGAAGCTTGGGAAAAAGAACTCGAGATAAAGGCATCGTTACGTAAGAATGAAATCAATTTGGTAACGTCTTTGGAAAATATTATTGATGTGAAGAATAAGATAACTAAGGATATGTGTGATATGATTATGAAAATCCGTTATGAATATTGCTCTCCTACAAATTTTTACGATAGAGACTTTCAAAAATCACTTTATGATTCAAGTACTATACTGATTACACTTAGAATCAATAGTAAAATGGGAGAAATCGTCGGATATGTAAAAGGTGGTCCCTTGGAAAAACACAAACCCAAATATGGTTTGTACGAGGAAAATTTGGGTAAAATGAATTTATTGCATATGGAATCCCTTAGACGTGGTACCAACGAGGAAAATTTGGGTAAAATGAATTCAATTTTTATGGAATGGATTGCAATTAGAACTGGATACCTGGGAGAAAAGGGAGGGCACATGCTTAGATCGGAATTTCTAAAAGAAG
>JACMIO010000026.1 GCA_014381105.1 bacterium
CCTAAAAACCAGGCTGTCATATTGGAGAAATAATGTACTTGAATGACTACTTTTGTTGCAAGACTGAATCCTAGGACTGCTTATGAATTCGATAAAGATTATAAGCAGGTAGAATTAGTCTCTACCCTGTGAATAGTTTCAGATTCATTATGGTTATTTTTTTGATAACATTCACAGTTAGTTCATTTATCTCGAATTCTTATGCCGTTCAAATGACTGCCGTTTTGTCTCCCCAGCAAAATCAAGCCGAACCTGTGTTTACTGCCAATCGTTTTATAACATTGGAATATGACCCAACAAGTGAGCTAGCAAAGAAATTGGCGACTGTTAATGACAACCTTAGATTTCAAGCAAATGCCTCCACACCAGGAATGGCAGAATTAATTTCCGGAATAAATAAGGATATCTTTACAGAACAGCAAAGCCCTATTCTGATTGAAAACGCTACAATCGATTACACAGCAACGTTAAGGGGCAGTAGTGACAGGCTTATCATGTCATACAAGGTAGTCTTTACACCAAGCATAAGTGGATTCACACTTCCAAGCAATAGTTCGGAATCTGGAGGAGCTCTGGTCGATTTGGATTGGAGAGGGTTTTTTACTAATAGATCATTGGAAATTCAGGTACCTGATATTGGTAATGTCAGTATTAATTATCCAATAAGTTTACTGCAAGTCAAGTTTCCTGAAATAGCACAGCAATTGAATTCAAGTGAGGCAGGCGATATATTCAATACTCCACTGTTTAACTTTGAGAAAATTTCAACTCCCATGGAACGTTGGCATTTCTTGTTTGACCCAACTGGGAGCCAGGCTTCCACAGCCGGTTCTGGGTACGAAGAATTAGGAGGTGCCCGTGTTGTTTCAATATTCTCTTTAGGTGAAAGTAGCTTTAGAGAAGGTGTTATGGAGGCAGAGGAATCTGATGCCGCTGCAGTAATAGACGGCACAAATGTGGATATCCATTCCAGTCACCCTCCTCCAAGTGGGCAAATTCAAATTGCGGGATTTGCAACAGTATCTAGAAATGGAAACTCTGAAATTGCATTTGTCACTGAAAATGCCCCAGAGGGAACCATAACAGCAACCGGTGGATTTCCATTGCAGGTACTTTTAATCCTTGCAGGCATGATGGCCGCAGTATCAGTATTCGTTTTGTGGAAAGCAAGAAAGTAACACATTCACTTAATTCCCTCTATTTACTTATGTCATAGCGTCAAATACATCTTGGATAATTTAGAGACTTTTTTGATTCAATTCAGCTTCTGATTGATAGGAAGACCAAGTATCTTAAGTTGGTAAAATACATAATCATCTAGATTTTTTATGGGTCTCTTAGAATCTGAGTAGTTATTGCGCCAATTAATGCAGTTTACTGTTCTGTTTTTGGAAACTACATTGCATCAATTAAAAAATAAGTGTGTTTGCTAGCAGTAACCCTCCTTTTGTTTTAAGTGGGATTCCACTGAGCGGTCAACCTGGGTTCATACAGGAATGTTAACCCCTTTTTGTCCTTGCTCCACTCAGGTCGGCGGTTTCATTCCAGTATTGACATCTTCAGGCTATTCACCATCATCATCATTTTGATCAACTGGATATCCTTTCTGTTCCGTAGCCAGGTGTCTCCACCTAATTATCGCTAATTTGAGTGCCTGTTATGAGGGAGGAGTTTCCTCTCTTTCGAGTCACCCACACGCTAGCTAACACAATAAAAATTAGTGGTGATACTACAAAAATCTTTGTTAATTTGAACAATATGAGAATACGATGCTAGAGTTGCTTCATCCTTACTATGGTGATAATACGATTGAAAGAATATCGATTTTTTGTTAGTCCATCAACTGCGTTTCGATTACCATGAGAGAGTTTTGAAAATTATGACCCAAATTGCTTTACTAGCATATCTCTCTTCTTCGTTATTTGGAAGAGTGAGTCTGTTCTTTCGTAAGCCTCCTTTTTAGGCCGCCCCAACATCATTGATTGGAATAGAAGGTGATTTTCAGGAATTACAATACCCGTCTGATCATCCGAATAGAGTATTTTTAGTGTGTCATCACTTTTCCTCATAGTTTCCTCATGGAGGTGTACCATATTGGTATCATCGTGTTCAAAACCAAATTCACGTGCTTTAAGACGAATATCTGCAGTACCTCTTGCTTTACCAAGAATAGCCACTCCAAATTCGTCATCATAGATATCGGACAGTGAATCAAAATTAGGGACCTTATCACTGAATCTTATTGTCATTTGATGAAGATGCATCATCCTAGATGGTACTTTATATGCCTCAACGTATAGTTTTACTGACGGCAGGAACGATTTAACGTCATCCTGATGATGGGGATTCTTGTCCCATTCTATCGAATCTTTAACTTCTTTTGTATCTTCCAGGTCTGCCCATCTTCTGATTAATGTAACATCGTAGCGCTTTATCTTATCTCCAAATTTTTCGATCATAGGCTGCATAATTCTTCCCATTCCAGAAACATTACAGCTGCCCTGTATGACATATTTTTGATTTGCAACCTTTTCATAATTTACCCTGGAATTGTGAATAATGTCAGCAACCTTATTTTCGCCCGATCTATCTTCACCTCCTTGAAAGATTGCAGGTTTATTCAAAGGAACATAGTAATTTACTTTATTCCTATAGCCTAATCCTTCTTTGGCAGCATCAATTACAAGATCGGATGATTTGATTGCATCAGTAATTGTACCCGAAATATCGTAGCCTTTTTGTCTAAATTCCGGGATTTTTTCTTCTGGAACATAGACAGGAAATTTCTTTGCAAAGGCTTCGTCTAATTTATCATCAATTGAATATTTTCCAATCCCAACAAATTGAACTTCCTTATCATGAGAGAATGCAGATGCCAGTCGCCTACCTATATTTCCATAACCATTAATGAATACTCTTACCATTTCTCAATGTTTTTAGTGAAAATGAAGGATTATTTAATGTATTATCCATGAAATTTTATTCTTCATTTACGTAGAGTAGGATCCTATAGTTCCAAAATTGGAGAGTATGAGCATTGTATGGTTAATTTATAAACATTAAATATCTATAGATGTAAAAATTAACATTGTGAGAATGGAATAAGAAATTATGGTGTTTTGATATGAAAAAGATTTTGATAATTGATAATTATGACTCCTTCGTTTACAACATTGCCCAACTATTTGGAAAGCTATCTACGGAACCTGTTGTTTTTCGAAATAACAAGATAACAATAAGTGATATAAAGAAAATGCAGCCTGATGGAATAGTCCTTTCTCCTGGTCCTGGGCACCCCGCAGACAAAAAGTCATTTGGAATATGTGGTGACATCATTGAAACTATTGGACCTAAAATACCGGTTTTGGGTGTATGTCTAGGTCATCAAGGTATAGTTCATGTCTATGGTGGTAAGGTTATCAATGCACATGTTGTACGACACGGTAAAACAAGTAAAATAAAGTATGTAGATAACGAATTATTCGAAAAACTTGTTAATCCGTTTGTCGCGACAAGATATCACTCACTGGTAGCATCAAGAGAAAATTTTCCAGATTGTTTAGAAATAACAGCATTCTCACTTGATGATTCGGAAATAATGGGGTTGAAACACAAAAAGTATCCGATATACGGTGTTCAATTTCATCCAGAGTCCGTATTAACAAAAAATGGTTATCATATCTTGGAAAATTTCATAGATATTTTGAAAAAATAATGTCCAAAGAATATCTTCAAAAACAAACCAGAAAAATTTTATCAGAGGATAGTATTGATGCAAATGACTTTATGAAGGCAGTAAATCTTATTTTTCTGGATGAAATTCCAGACTCGACTATTGCTTCGTTCCTTTCGGCGTTAACATTTAGAGGTGTTAGTGCCAATCAACTAAAAATAATAAGGGACACCATGCTTCAAAATTCTCTTCGTATAACTCCCAGAATTAATAGTGCACTAATTGATAATTGTGGTACTGGTGGTGATCTGGCAAATTCATTTAGTATCAGCACTGCTGCATCACTTGTTGCCTCTGCTTCTGGAATAAATGTTGCAAAACATGGGAATAGGTCTGCTAGCGGATTATTTGGCAGTGCGGACTTTTTTGAATATATAGGGCTCGATTTGAATCTACCAGAGAGTAGAATTATTGAATCACTTGAAAAACTTGGTTATGCCTTTTTGTTTGCCCCTAAATTTCATCCGAAATTGAGAAGGATTTCGGGGATACGAAAACGACTTGGTTTTAAGACAATTTTTAATCTTATTGGACCTTTATGTAATCCGTGTACAAATATTACCTCACAGGTGATTGGAATTTCTGATCCAAAATTTATCGAACTTGTATCAAATGCAATGATTGACTCAAATCTGAAAAAATTTTTTCTCGTTCATTCTTTAGACGGCATGGATGAACTGTCAAACACTTCAAGAAATATCATAGTCGTTCTTAAATCTGGCAAAATTGAAAGACAGGAGGTAGATCCAAAATTATTGGACATGAAGGTCGTTAAAAAAGAGCAAATTCAAATCAAATCTGTGGAGGATTCAGTAAAGACCACTTTGCAAACAATTTATGGAAAATCTACTAGCGCAAAGCAAGACATAGTAGTTCTTAATACAGCTGTTGCGTTAATCGCAGGAGAAAGAGCTAGTGATATGAACGAAGGAATAAAAATAGCAAGGGAGCTTGTAAAATCTGAAGCTCCAAGAACTAAGTTACGCGAATTGATATCTTCTTGTGGAAACATTCAAAAATTGGATCATGTCGAAAAGGAATTTTCGATACAAACTAGTTAAAATGAACATCAAATAATTCTTAGCTTTCGGAATAAAAAGATAAAAAAGGAATTTAGGATTTTAACGTTTTCTTGCTTTTGCTTTTGGTTTTGCCTTTGATTTTGCTTTTGGTTTTGCCTTTGATTTTGGTTTCGTCTTGCCTTTCTTGACTACTTTGCTAGGGCCACCGCCAATCTTGAACATCTTGGTTCCACAAACTGAACATGTTCCCTTTGTTGCAGGTCTTCCATTTTTCATGGTGACCTGTGATTCACCTTTCATTAGCCTCTTTGCTTTACATTTTACACAATAACCTTCAGTTGCCAACATATTCAAGTCTATGACGGTTCCTTATAAGAATAGCTCTCTTGCTCATTTTGATTTGGCATATATGTCAAACCATGCTCAATTGTTCTCTTAGTCGGTTATGATAGCCTAGAAAATTATTAATCTTGATTTAATGAAATACTTTGGTTTATTATTACTCAAAACAGTGCAACGGGATGTCTATTGTTCATCATTAGTAATTTGCAGTTTCGAATCATCCACAATAGTTTCTGAATTGGCATTATCTTGCATAATTTTTCTACCGAATATAAGATATGTTGTATGACCAATCATGCGCATTGAAGGCCTTGTTTTCCCTTCTCTTGCCTCGATATTGCGAATCATTATTTCAGAACTCTCAATGTCTGCAAAACCAATTTCGGACATGCGTTTGGCAGTCTTTTCCAATTGATTCATTGTTGGACATATTATTGCAACAGAGCCACTATTTTTTAGACACCTGTGAACAAGCTGTAGGACATTCCAAGGATCTCCCAGATCAATTATTGCAACATCAGCATTAGAATGCTCCAATCCTTCCTTCATTATATCATGCTTCAACATTGTAACATTTTTTTCCATTCCTGATTTTTTGAGATTCTTACTGGCAATTTCCATAAATTCTTCATTAACGTCATATGTAAAGACATGACCACCTGGCTCTACGAGGCTTGCAAAGAATGTCGTAAGTGAAGCACTTCCTGTCCCTATTTCAAGAACATTAGATCCACTCTTCAATCCGGTTCTAATTGCTATGTAGCCCAAATCCTTTGGATACACAATCTGCGTTTTTCTGTCAGACTTCATGACAAAGTCATAGATTGTTGGTTCCATGAGGTAAACTTTTTTCTGCTTAGGTGTGACGATAGAAGTACCGTATTCAAGTCCCAAGACCTGATCAAAATCTATTATTCCTATATGCGTATGTAATTTCTTACCTTTTTCTACTTTTGTTAACCAATTCTTACTTGCTTGATAAAAAAACAGGACATAAGCGCCGTCAGATATTTTCATCTACACAATGAGTTTGCAGAGAGGTAAAAAAATCTTCCAATTACGAATTGTTCCGTTCGATGTTAATGATTATAAGACGAATGCGATTACCTTGTTTGATATTATACAAAATTGAAATTAGCTTCACTATATTCTGGGGGAAAGGATAGTAATTACTCTATTTTTGAAATGAAAAGACTTGGACACGATGTTGTGTGTTTGATCTCCATAATGCCCGAAATTGGTGATAGTTTACTATTTCATTTTCCAAACATTCGCCTTACGGGGACACTGGCGCAAGCAATCGGACTACCAATTAGAAACTTTCAATCAAGGTCTTCCAGATTAGAAAATGAGATGTATGTACTTGAAAATGCTCTTTCAATGGTAAAAGATGAATTCAGTATAGACGGGATAGTGCACGGTGGAATCTCAAGCAAGTTTCAAAAACGGAGTTTTGAAAAAGTCTGTGGGGATCTGCAATTGACAGTATATTCTCCGTTATGGAATTTCAATCCCAACAACTACCTTCACAATTTGATTGATGAAAAATTCAAAATAACTATTGTTGGTGTTTCCGCATTAGGATTGGGTAGAGAATGGCTTGGAATTACACTAAACCATGAAAATGTAAAGACGTTAGAGTTTCTCTCTCTAAAATATGGATTTAACCTAAATTTCGAGGGAGGAGAGGCAGAAACATTAGTTATTGATTGTCCAATTTACAAGAAAAAACTAGAGATTAGAGAGGGAATGGTCAAGTGGTTTGGAGACAATGGAATATTTGAAATAACAGATTATAAATTAATAGATAAATAATGTTAGACAATCTTCGCTCAAGTCTGGGGGCAGCTTTAAAAAAACTCGTGGGCGCTTCTGATGTAAATGAAGAACTGATAGATTCGTTGTGCAAAGATGTGCAAAGAGCTCTACTCCAATCTGATGTTAACGTGAGATTGGTATTGAATATAACCCAGAATTTGAAAAAAAGATCGCTGGAGGAGTCTCCTCCTAAGGGATTATCCAGGAAAGATCATATTGTCTCAATCCTTTATGATGAACTTTCAAGATTGATGGGTTACACAGGAGAGAATAATGCTCAAAGCAAGGAGCCTGAAAAACAAGTCATTTCATTTTCTCCTGGAAAACTCAATATTGTACTAATGTTTGGTATCCAAGGAAGTGGTAAAACAACAGTTACTGCAAAGCTGGCAAGATGGTTAACAAAACATGGGTATCACGTTGGAGTAATTGGGGCAGATACTTGGAGACCCGGTGCACTAACACAACTTAAAATGAATTGTGTGAAGATAAATGTTGAAGTATATGGAGACGAAAATAATAAAGATGCACCTTCAATAGTTAAAAATGGAATTAGTCATTTTAAAGATACAGGATCGGATGTAGTAATAATTGATACTGCTGGAAGACATAAAGATGAAGCAGAGCTTTTAGAAGAGATGAAAAGCATGTACAACATTTCTAAGCCCGATCTAATTCTATTGGTAATCGATGGGACAATCGGACAACAGGCATATAGTCAGGCAAAGTCGTTCCATGATACGGTTCCTGTCGGTGGGATCATTATAACAAAACTTGATGGGACTGCGAAAGGTGGTGGAGCTTTGGCTGCGTCGGCTGTAACAGGTGCAAAGATCTTATTTATCGGGAACGGTGAGAGAATTGACGACCTTGAAGAGTTCAGTCCCACGAGATTTGTTGGTAGAATGCTAGGAATGGGAGACATTAAGGCGATCTTGGATTTAGCGAAAGATTTAGAATTACAGGCAGACGAAAATCAATCCAAACGAGTATTAAGTGGCAAAATGACCATTGAAGACTTTTATTCACAAATGGAAAGTGTTGGCAAAATGGGTTTTAGAAACATTATAGACAACATGCCCGGTCTGTCCGGATTGGTCAAAGAAGATCAACTTGATGTAATCCAGGGGAAATTGGAAAAATGGAGATACATTATACAGTCCATGACAAAACAAGAGAAAAAAAATCCTGAGGTAATAAATGATTCGCGAAGAAAAAGAATAGCTAGAGGTTCAGGTGTTGCAGAACATGACGTGAAGGATCTGATAAAGAATTTCAACAATTCAAAGAGCATGATTAAGCAAAGCAAAGGAAGACAAATGCAAGGAATGCTAAGAAGATTAGGTATAGGATAGTACGATGCAACTAATTGAAAAGTAAATCAGAATACAATCTATGCAAATGGTGTTCAGAGAGGCAACATATTAGAAACTACCGTCCTCAAAAAATTACTAGGCAGTGCCAAATTTGTCACGGATTATGGAACCAATTAGAGGAAACATGTGGCAAGCTTACTCAAGCAACTAAAAATTATCAATACGATACCTTCCAAATTGGGCTTACTCTGGATCACAGCTTTTATGACAATGAAGACAAATTTAGATCAAGATTTAAGATAAGAGGAAAAGAAAATATCAAGACAAGTCTATTACGTGAAATTAGAAAAAAATTTAGCAATGTTTCAAATAAGAAGACTGATTTACATTCTCCCGACATTACTATTAACGTACAAATTGGTAGAAAATTTGAAACAAATGTTTCTGTCATCTCAAAGACTGTAGTATTAAGAGGTCGCTACAATAAAACAAAGGGGTTTAAAATTAAGAACAAAAATTCTACAAATGATAGATTGGAAATTAATCAGCGCCATATCGAAAAAATCTTGAAAAAAGAAATATCGGATCAATTCAATTCAGATTCCATAGTTTTTTGGCCAGTAGGAAAAGAAGAGCCTGAAAGTCTGGTGCTTGGGAATGGAAGACCATTTTACGTGTCAATTAAGAATTCAAAAAAAA
>JACMIO010000027.1 GCA_014381105.1 bacterium
AAGAAATTCTCTACAATAGTCTCTCTTCCCTATTCCCGGCGGACCTGACAGAAGAAGCAGAGTAGGTGATACGTTTTCTTCCCCATCTGTGAGTTCTGTAAGTCCTGGAATTGCCATTTTGGATATTATATCAATCGGGATCTATATACCTATTTTTTGTGATAACATGGAGACTAAAACTAATCTATTGTATCTAATTTTCAATCAATGATTTTAGATTGTATATTTGTTGTGAGAAAGGGTGGTCCGGAAATCCAAGTACCGTTAGAAATTCTTTCTGTGCAAATTGAATATCACAATAACATGGAATGGACGTCATAACATCTATGCCTGTATCCAACGTCAATTTCTTTACGAAATCATCTGCCACTGGCGTTAACGTCGTAAAATTTTCTTGAGAATGACCCGGGTGAGTCTCGCTAATTGGTAAGTACGGTATACAGTAACCTGCTATTCTGTTAAGAAGAAGATAATATTTAGTATTTCCTTGTTCCTTAAATTGAGCCAATATTTCATTAGCTATCATCTTTGTCCCTCCGATATCCATATCTCCCATTTTTAAAGTTAGGAACACAATATCTGATAATGCCAAAGCGTTTATTGCCCAAAACCTAATTCCAGGACTTGAATCCATGATAATATAATCAATATCATTTTTTTCAATCAACTCTTCTCTAAAGTTAATGAATCTCTTTAGCATATTCATTCTGTTCTTATCTTCCTTAACTCCTTCTATCTTTAGAATATCTTCTCTTTTTGGACTTGAAAAACAACCCATAATCTTTCCACTCAAAGAACCCTTGTCTGAAAACTGGGATATTGGCGTAATCTCGACCAACAAGTCATCGACTCCGCAACCACCAACAATATAATCATTGATTGTATTCTTGATTCTATTCTGGACATTATCACTGAAATAAGCATGTAGGCTAGGTGCATAGACATCAATGTCTACGATACACACGTTGTTCCCATTCTTGGCTAACAATGCAGCCAAGTTAGCAGCTAGAGTTGTTTTTCCAGTACCACCCTTATATGAGTGAAAAGTGATGACCTGCTTCAAAGTATATTAAAAATATGCTAATTACATGTTTTTAAGTATATGCTAATATACTTTTTTTTATTTGATGGATGAAAATATCATTGAAATAGATTTCAGAAAGTTTATTTTGAATATTTTTTATCTGAAGTAGCTCGATAGTATATGATAGTACCGAAAAAAAATCATTATGAAACAATATTTGAGCCCTCGTGAGTGCATATGACAATAATGCTTTGAAATGTCTTAAATGCGAAGTGCGGGATTTGAACCCGCGATCCCGAGCTTGGGAAGCTCGTACCTTAACCAGTCTGGGCTAACTTCGCTCAATCTGCAAATACGTTCTACAAACAATAAATTCCTATCTTATCATGACATTTAGATTCGGACTAGAATTCGATCGTGTCTGCTCTGATTACCCTCAACCTGATTCTGTCTTGACATTTTCTTTCTGAAAATACTGAAGGAAAAGATCCAAAATTTAGTAACAATTGAATGTAAAATATTTTGACGAATTTTTGAATGTGAAATCAATAGAAAATTGGCAAGATGCATCAATCTACGTAAAAATCCGGCAAGAAATTAAAAGTACTAGGAGATAAGATGTCAGTCTACAAAATACTTTACCCTTTCTTTTTTGAATTCTCTTGAGCTAAAAAGAATCCTGTATTCATTAATTCCTACAAAGTTCGATAGTTCTACTGCTATTTTATTGGCGGCTTCTACCGTTCTAGCGTGTATCATGCTAAATAGACTAAATGGCCAATCAGGATATACCGGCCTCCTATAGCAATGACTTACTTGGGGAAACGATGCTAATTTGTACCCTGCTTCATCAATCTTATCATCAGGTACCATCCAAACTATCATACCATTGGCGGTAAATCCCGCATCTCTATGCCGTAGAATTGCTGCAAAGCGCCTCATTACCCCAAGTGATTCATATTCTTCTGCCTTCTTGAATAATTCATCTACCGTTATACCAAGGTTCTTGGCAGAGTTATCAAACGGTCTAACTGATACCTCTAAATCCTTCTGTAGTTCTCTTATGAAATCCTTGTCCCTTGAAGTAAGCTCAAATTTCTTTTGGTCCAAACTCTTTACATTGTCATCTGGCGTCAATTTGCTAGGATCTGTATTTACCATGTCAAGTTTCACTCCTATTTTATATAACTTGAGAGTTGGCAAGAGTCGAAACTTGATTACCCCATCAAGCGATGCCATTTGTTCAAGATCTTTTTTCAAATCTCCTTCCGGAGGAACGGCTAAAGTAAACCACATATTGAATTCATGATCTCTCTCATAATTATGACTGACACCTGGATGCTTGTTGACTTCAAGAGCCACTGCATCAAGTTTGTCTTTTTCTACAGCAAATGCAACCAATGCACTTTTGTAACCTAATTTCCTCGTATCAAAAATTGCATTAATCTGTCTTATCAGACCACTTTGTTTCATTAGAGAAATTCTTCTCATTACGTCTTCTTCACTGAGTCCATGTTTTGCTGCTATTTTGAGATATGGTCTTTCTGACAGAGGAAAGGTCCATTGAATATCATTCAAAAGTTGTTTGTCTAAAGGATCAATGTACTGCTGATCTAGCTGCATTAATCTTAAATTCCAGTGTTAAGCATTAAATACTTTATCATAATTTGTATAAGTCTCATGGCTTTAGTATTCTGATTCTGACCTCAATTCTTCGATATTGTAACCTAAAAATATATGAATTATTAGTTTTAAGATAACAGATACTTTGGAAGGAAAGAAAGTCGCTTTTCAAGGGGAGCATGGAGCATATAGTGAGATTGCTGCCACAAAATTTTTCCCCGATTCCGAACTTATTCCTATGAGATTGTTCGAAGATATTTTTGAAGCGTTACGAAGTGATAGTATTGATTGTGCCGTGGTTCCGATTGAAAATTCTATCGAGGGATCTGTCAATGAAATCTATGACCTGTTGTTAGATGCTGATAAAAAAATCACTGGTGAAATATTTCTAAAGGTTAATCATTGCTTGATTGCAGTACCAAATAGTACTACTATAACGAAAGTTCTTTCCCATCCTCAGGCATTAGCCCAATGCAGAAATTACATCAAGAAAAATAATCTAGATCCTATACCAACATACGATACGGCCGGTTCGGTTAGACTTATTAAAGAAAAGAAAATTCTCGACACTGCAGCCATTGCAAGCAAGAATGCCGCAGAATTCTATAATATGAAGATCCTTGATCACAATATTGAAGACAGAAAAAATAATTTCACTAGATTCCTAGTCCTGTCTGACAATCAAACCACTCCTTCAAAGGCTGATAGAACTTCGATGATCTTTGGGCTACAACACACACCAGGTTCGTTATACTCCGTTATGCAAGAATTTGATCATAATAAGATTAACCTTACAAAAATAGAGTCAAGACCAACTAAAGAAAAACCGTGGGAATACAACTTTTATGTAGATTTTGAAGGGCACATTGAAGAAGATAATGTTAAAAAGGCCGTTAATAATATTGAAAAGAAATGTACATTTGTTAAAATATTAGGTTCCTATCAAAGGGGAACAATAAATTAGTCGTCACTTATTTCATGCAAATTTCGATTTCATTCCAATTCCCAAAACTATGATTCCTGTTATAAGTAACATCATCTGACCTCCAAAGGCTAATGGAGAGGCTTTAGTTTCGACTTCTCCCTCAATTTTCACTTCTGAATCTCCAGTATTTTTTGTTTCCATTCTATATTGACCTTCATTATTGGCAACCAAATCGTATTCATAGTGTGATTGATTAGTGACTGAAATAATAACCGACTTGTTCGGATCTTCAATCTTGAAATTAAATTTTGATCCATCAATTATGATTTTTCCAATACTTCCATTATTCATTATCGGTGTAATAACATCTGTTAGATTCACATCCAACGTACTGGCCAATGAAACTTTTCGAGGAATATTTGAATCAATCATTGAGATTCCCCCAATTAATATAAACGCAATACCGCTTAACACCAGAATGTAAAAGGTCTTTTTCCTGTTCATATGAAAAATTATGTATAGGGCATTAATTAACGATATGGTTTTTACCATAGTATTTGCCCCTAAATTACTACTCAAGACACGATATATGCAGTGCCAAATCAAATACCTTCTGAAATGAATTTGAAATATTTGGAAATTCTATAGCAATATGTGAATTTGATAACTTGAAGTTGAGTTCAATCGCTTTGAAACAACGACTTCACGCAGTATGGACCTTAACATTACTGTTGGAAAAGATCCTATTTCTCGTGGTGAAAATCAAATAGTAACAGTAGTGGTATTGAATTCCTCAACTGGTAAAGAACTTGATTCGAGGTTTTATGGGACTTGAGATTAGAGATCAAATAGGTGTTATCGTAAAGAAGTTTATGGAAACGGATGGAAATCTAACACGTATCTTTAAAATAGGTGAGAATGTGACTGGAACTTTTGTTATTCAACCACGATATCGCAAGCAGGTATTGAGAGTACAATATCTCTGACATTTCAGGTACAATAATTCAAGGCTAGTGTTTTATTTTGCTAAAATAGATTGATTTAATCCTCAATTTTCAGAATCATTTTTTCCATACCCTTTAGAGTATGATTCGCATAATTTTCAGTGCTATTCCCATCTGTGATGAGATTTACTTTCCTTCCTTCAAGAGGCAATCCCCAAATATTAAGGAAATCTCCTAAGGTATAATTTCTGTATTCAGTTGATTCAACATGAATTAATCCACTTGAGTCATGGGTGTGTAATGGCGACATTGCTGGAGTTATCATTCCAAATGTTGTAATTTTTCGCTCTGTTCCAAATTTATCTAATGAATGCTCATTCCACAACGTTGAATTTATTCCAACTCCGTTGGGTACGAGTAAGAAATCTCCATTAACAGTAACATTAAGACTAGAATGTGTATGCATTATTATCTTATTACCTGTTTTATTTTCGGCAGGAGCCTGTCCGCTTAATTCAGGGACAGTCTGTAATATCATCGAAAAATACAGCATAAAAATAATTCCCATCACCGTTGACAATACAACATAACCATTTTGTGCTTTCATTTCCTGAGTATATCGTAGGACTTTCTAGATAATTTATAGATATAGGAAACATAGATTCTCACATCATATTCATTGACGATTAGAACGGTATATTTTATGGGAGATAGGAATGACATAAGGTAATATGATCTGAGGTTTTATTAGAATTTATGAAATGCCAGATTATTTACAGAAAGTTTTTCATGATTTGATTTGCTTGATTTTTGAACAGCAAATGCTAAATTATAATACATTTTAAGATTGGTCGATGTCAATTGAAGATGCGTTTATTTCTTATGATAGAGTAGTGCATCAAAGTGGTTCTGCGAGTCTACTAGCATTAGGTATGGCAGTTGTACTCCTTGGTATCGTATTTGGTTGGTTTTACAATAGTTTAGAAGATATCACAATCGCAGCCATTATTGCAATGATATCAATCATAGCATCGTTCCTTTTTATAATAAAACAATATGAGCGATCAGTCATCTTAGACTCGGAAAATACAATAGACAAGTCGGTCCTGGATTGCGTTCCAGAATTCCTTATTTTGAAAATGTCTTGGTTGTTGATATCCGAGAAAAGGTAAGAGAGTTCACAGCAGAAAGAATGCTTACCAAGGACAATGTGCCCGTTACAATTGACGCAATATTAAGGTACAAAGTTGTTGAGGATAGGGCAAAAGATGCAATACTAAATGTTGAAAACTTTAATGAAATGATTAAGCAGGTATCTCAAACCACTCTGAGGAATAATGTTGGCTCCTCATTATTTCAGGATATCTTGTCAAAGAGAGAAGAAATCAATAATCCCATAAAATCGATCATTTCACAAGAGTCTGGGAATTGGGGAATCGCAGTAACAGGAGTAGAGGTACGACAAGTAATCATTCCACAGGATCTTGAAAAGGCAATGTCTATGCAAGCTCAAGCCGAACGTGAAAAAAATGCAAGGGTTACGTATGGGGAATCTGAAATTCTGGTCGCAAAGAAATTTGAGAAAGCATCTGCAGTATATTCAGATAATCCGATTGCATATGCCTTAAGGCAATCGAACATGCTTTACGAATCAATTAAGGTGCAGGGCAATACTATAGTTATGGTACCATCCGAGACTCTAAATTCAATGGGATTCGGAAATCTTGACCCGGCTCATCTTTCGCACATTTCCCTATTTACCAGGATAGGCGGTTGCGACCTTAAATACTGTATTTAAGGAATCTGGATTAAA
>JACMIO010000028.1 GCA_014381105.1 bacterium
AGAGCAAGAGCAGGAGGTACGAAGGCGAAAACTAAAGCAAGAGCAAGAGCAGGAGGTACGAAGGCGAAAACTAAAGCAAGCAACAGGAGAACAGAAAGAGGAGATAAGGGCTCAGGTAAGATACAGGTAGGTACAGTATTAGGAGTAGAGAAAGGAGGTAAGACTCTGGGGAAATTAGAGTTAGGAACCAACCTAGGGGTGAAAAAGGATGATAAGGGCTCAGGTAAGATACATGCCGATGCACAAGTGGGTTTGGAAAGTGACTCTTTGAATGAGGTAAAAGATTCCGCCGGTGATACTTTTGATGATATAAAATCAGGAATAAAGGCAGCTAGAAGAAAAATAGCCGAACATTTCTAATAAAGATGGTACCAAGAACAATAGGGAGTACGTTAGAGTTTCCCTGGTTTGGTATCCTTCGGGTCAAGATTCTTTTTCAAAATAGCGCATGAGTAAAGCGAAAGACATCGTTCTTTTTGTTTAGATTGTTTGGCCAGCAAGCCGAACATAGGCGCTTGTCGGGGTGCACCATTATGAATATATGACTATCTGGGCTAAATTTTCGGGCGAATAAAATTGAAAGCGGCTGTTTATAGAGATCACAGTAAGGATCTCAGACGGGTAGTAAAAATCGAAGATATCGATATACCAAAACCCAAATCCAATGGCGTTTTGATAAAAGTCGAGGCGGCTTCGTACAACTATAATGACCTATGGGGTATCTGGGGTGAACCAATTAAGATTCCAATGCCTCACATATCGGGAAGCGATGCGGCAGGAACAGTTGTCGAAGTCGGAGATAATGTCACAACAAACATCAAGGTTGGAGACAGAGTGGTTGTGCATCCGAACTTGACATGCAGAATATGTAACCAATGCATAGATGGCAAGGAATATGATTGTAGGAGTAGAATGGTATGGGGGTTTCAGACAGGTCCGCTATGGGGCGCATTTGCTCAATATACACAGATGCCAGAGGTAAACGTAGTAAAGATTCCCGACAATGTATCGTTCAACGACGCGGCAGCGATTTCAATGGTGGGCATGACTTCATGGCATATGCTTGTTACCCGAGCCGATATACAGCCCGGACAGACAGTTCTAATAATGGGCGGAGGTAGTGGTATGGGAATAGCCGGTATTCAGATTGCCAAATTATACAATTGTAATGTTATTGCCACAGCTGGAAACAAGGAAAAGATGGACAAGTGTCTGCAGTTGGGCGCTGACTTTGTGGTAAATCACCGGGAATCAGACTGGCATAACAAAGTGCGTCAGATAACTAACAAACAGGGAGTGGATGTTGTTTATGAGCATATTGGCAAATCTGTTTTTCAACAGGAACTGACTCTATTGAAGATGGGCGGCACCCTTGTATCTACAGGTGCTACTACAGGATATGATTCGACAATTGATTTAAGATACCTGTTTTTCAAAGGAGTAAATCTATTGGGTGCAACGCAGGGAACTAAAGCCGGATTAGAAGAAGTAATACGATGGGTAAGCAAGGGAAAAATAAAACCTGTGATAGATACTGTCCTACCTTTTAGCAGAATGGTTGAAGGACATGTAAAAATGGCCGATTCCCAGCTATTTGGAAAAATATTAACTACTCCGCAGAAACTCTAGTAGGTTATTTAGAAATGAGTTTCAAATTTGGAACCGCAATAAATTGTATTGACGGAAGAACTCAAGAGCCTGTAATAGACTTTATGAAGCACAAGTATGGAATCGACGGTGTTGATATGGTCACCTTTCCAGGGGTGGATGGGATCATATCGTCTTCAGGAATTTCAGACGCGATCGTGTTAATTCGTAATGCAGTTTCAATATCAATTGAGAAACACGGTTCACGGATAATAGCAGTCATAGGACATTTTGATTGTGCTGGTAACCCTGGAAACAGAGAACATCATTATGCAAATATAGGTAAGGCGGTACAACAAGTTTCCTCATGGAACTTTGATGCAGAAATTGTTGGATTGTACGTCAATGATAAACGACAGATAGAGGAAGTAAAATGATTACACTGTTTACTGGTTTACGTTTACTGAAATCTAATTAGGAAGTAGCAGTAGTTAGGAAAGTTAGTTATTGGTGGTAAAGACTGGAAATTCTTCACAAGTAAAATTATTCAGTAGTTTTACCATCAAATTCTGCCTCGTTTTCTTCGGCTTCCTTCTTAGTAGGTCGCAATATACCGTCCTTATGATGAGGAGGAGCGTAAAGAGTATACATTTTCAAATCTGTATGGGTGTCAACATTGATGATATTGTGCTTTGAGCCGGTTGGAATTACTATTGCGTCACCATCCGAAATTTCGTATTCATTGTCATCAATGATGCATTTTCCATGACCGCCTTCAATACGAAAGAATTGATCATTTTCACCGTGAACTTCTTCTCCAATTTCTTCTCCAGGTCGTAGAGTCATAAGTACGAGTTGAATATGTTTTGAAGTATACAATACCTTTCTAAAGTTATTGTTATCTAACGTGTCCTTTTCGATGTTTGTTTTATATCCTTTCAATGTTTTCTATGTGATAAAGTTACTATTAAGAATTTTTTGAGTTTTTTTAGATGTTTGGTTTTAAGTATCTATTTACTAAATATTGGTTTTTAACTCGTAGATATATGAATTTAGAGACCGACGTGTATCCGAGATATCATATATTTATTCTTCCTGAACCCACTATTCGTATATCTCTACTATCAGGATTTGAGAGTATTGCGATATCACCGGTTTTAAATGAAAATATACTATCAGATAAAATCTTGAGTTTATTGTTTCCTAATTTCTCTATCTTTGCAGCTCTGATTTGAGTCCCTATGGATAAAAGATAGGAGTGAATTTCTGAAATGTCATTCTTATAAAAGGGAACCATGTCGAAATCAATAATCAATTCTTGGACGGCTGAAGTAAAATAGGTATCGTTGGAAAGAATATCTCCTCTAGTTATCTCATCAAAAGAAACTCCTGTAAGAGCAAGACCTACTCTAGTTGGACTATGCGATTCATCAACATTTTTGTCATGCATTTGTATACTCTTAATGGTAACCGTTTTCTTTTGAGGGAATAGTGTTAGCTCATCGTGTACTTTGATAACTCCCTGTTTAAGAATACCCAATACGACCACACCAACTCCTTTTACATTAAATATGTTATCTATATTGATAATTGCTGGTCCATCTCTTTTTACTGGAGACAAAGAATTGATACTCTGTTTAAGACTTTCAATATCCTTTTCAACCTTAAATGATGACGCAACGGTATTTTTTAATAGACTGTCAAGAGCTTCGCTGTCAACTCCATAAGAATGAAGGAGGAATCCTTTGTTTAATTGCAGTAAATCTAAGGCTACTATTTGCTCCCCCAGATACTTATCTAGTTTGTCGACGTTCACTATACAATACTCTCCAAGATTTAGTGCAGTAATCAATGGTTGGATTTTGTCAGGAAAGCCTGAAGGTATTACATAGGTCATGATTCTGTCATCTTTTTTACTATCGTATGTTGTAATGTCACTTGACTGCCCTTTCTTCCCTAACTCCTTTACAAATTCGGTTTGACCAAGGCATACAAAATTAATACTTTCCACGATGTGTTTTTAGAAGACCAACTTTAAAATTTATTCCATTTCGAATTTATGGCGAATCTAGAAGTAGCCGAATATCCGAACTAGTGCTTTTCATGACTCAAAACAGTTATCAATGCAGCATTCTTTGCAGCAAACTCTGCTCTTTTTCTTGACGAATCGTCTGTTCCTATTATTATGACGTCTTCTTCATGAGGCTGTAGATTCTGAATTAATTGCTTTGCTAGTTCTTCGTCGCCTTTCAACGCATCGTAATTAGTTTGCGGAATAAGAAATTTGTTATCCTTGAATAACAGCGTTGTTGCTCCTGATGCTCCTACCTTTACTGCAGCGTCTCTTTGTTCTATTCCAGATTTGACGGCAAAACTCATATCTTTAATGAGTATTGCATAGTTGTGTTTTCCCAAGGTTATTTTACATTTTGAGAGGCGTGTTTCAGAAGGAAGTGAAAATAGAAGGTCTGATAATAATGAGCTTCCCTTTTTGGTCATCTTGGTTCCCGCATTGGAGGATTCGACCATATCATGCATCTTAAGATGTCTGATTAGCGTCCTTACCGTTCCCTCTCCAAGTTCCAGTTCTTTACATAGATTTTCTCTGCTTACGTGTCCCTTGTCGTTGATAAGCTGTAATGTTTTGAACACATGTACCATATCGTAAGAAAGAACTCTACTAGGTGCATATCTCGTTGCAACTTTTTGAAGCGTCCTGACATACGTATGCATTAGGGATGTAAATATCCTGTTAGTTTTTCAAGTATATATTTGATTTTAGATTCTTAATAATCAAAATCAGTTGGATAAACTATCCTATAATTTATATACTCCGAAACTTACTCATACGGAGATGTCGACTACCAAGCAGAGTACAGTAAAAGCGTTAGACAGTTTACCTGTAGCTATTGGATTTCTGATTGCAGTTTTAGTATTTACAATGTTCGTAGTAGGTTATGACCAAGGGCAATTATTCAGCGTGGTCGAAGGACAAAGTGCGTATGATACTATGTGGATTCATGAGTTAACTCATGACATGAGGCACGCTGCAGGATTTCCGTGTCATTAGTTTACTTTCGGTGAAGAATTATTTTGAAAGCATTAACACTAGTTGGGATTACACTATCTTCTGGTGTTATTGCTGGAATAATTCTTGCGTTCCTCAATTTAGGAATCGTGGAACCAACTATTGATAAAGCAATAGCCTTGGAAGTTCAAAAACAAGTTTCCTCAGGTGAGAATGTGAATATGTCTGAATTGATTGATTATAGATATTGGCAGAAGGCAGGTGCTTTTGCTGGTGGTGCTATTTATGGAGCAGGATTAGCATCCTTATTTGGAGTGGTTTTTGTATTTGCTAGGAGCAAATTGCCTGGTAAGAATAATAAACAAAAGGCAATCCTTCTTGCGGGAGTAATGTGGCTTGTATTGTTCCTTATGGTGGCTCTAAAATATCCCGCCAATCCTCCAGCGGTCGGCGATCCAGATACAATTTACCATCGCGAGACTTTGTATGTAGGTTACATTATGATATCAGGTTTAGCAGCATTAGGTATGGCTGTTATTTGGATTAGGACAAGAATAAACTCAAAGAAGATAATTATTCCACTGATGTATATAGCAATCATGGTAACGGCATACGTTGTTATGCCTTCCAATCCAGACAAGATAGAAATATCCATGGACTTGATTCAAACTTTCAGGATCTTGACTGCGATCACAATAGGCGTATTTTGGGGTACCTTGGGAATAATCTTTGGTTCACTCTGGGACAAGTTCTTGTCTAGGGAACAAACGCTAGCAGCTAAGCTATATTAAAAGAATTTACGAATTTCCAAATTTTATTTTCTTTATCTCGATGCCTAAAAGCCTACGAGAGAGGTGTGCTGGATATCAATTCTTATGTTGATTTTGTCTTGGCAGAGTCTTGAATTCTTTTGGGTCTAACGCATGGTCCATACAGCCCAAGATTATGAATTTTGAAAATCCATCGCTTCTGTACTAAATAAGTTAGCACTAGAATACAAAGTTAGCATTAGTTTAAATACATGAGCGATGTGCATTGAGTTATGGAACAAAAAATAGAAACTACATCAAAAATGTTGATAGTATATTGCACATTTGCGGGACTGATATCAGCTATGATAATTTCGGGATTGCTAGAAGTTATAGACTTTGCATCAGGTACACCAAGCGGAACTTTTTTTGCAGTAATAGGATTATCACTAGGTTTTAACGATCCCGCCTCCGCTCAATACGTTGGAATGGGACTACACACATTGACTGGTACTGTTGCTGGCAACATATTTGGACAAGTAGCACTATTCTGGAAAAAACTAATTCCATACAAGGTGAAAACTGGAATATATCTTGGTTTAGTGCTCGGGATATCTTTGTGGGCAGTATTGTTCGTTCCATTAGCAACATTTGGAATTCAACCTAAATTAGATGCATTAATGATCACAGAGACTAGTCCCTACGCTAGCTCTATAGCAAATCACTTTGCCGGACTGTACTATTTCGTATTAGTAGCATCATTACTATTCCATCTAGTCTATGGCGCCGTCTTTGGACTATTAGCAGGAAGAATGACAGGAGTAAAGCTCTCGACGAGAAAACAATAGAATAATAGGATTTTTGTCAATTATCCCCTTTTAATTGAAATAAAGAGTGAAATGACTTCATGAAACTGCTAATAAATGAGATGGACGCAAATACCCTAGATACGAACAGGCTAACTATTGGTACTAACAATAGTATCGATTCAAACAAGCAAAAGAAAATTAGGGTTCTAGTCTCTGGAGCAAGTGGATTCATTGGACAGAGACTTGTGAGAAGGCTACTGATTTCACCTAGCACAACAAACTGGAGCATAAGATGTATGACAAGAAAACCCCATTCATTTTCCAGATATTTTCATGGCAGAGACAATTTGGAATTGGTGCAAGCTGATGCTCAAAACTATAGCGAATTAGTAAAGGCGTTAACTGGCGTTGATGTTGCTTTTTATCTTATCCACTCGATGGAAGGATCTTCAAAGGAATGGAAAAAATTCGCTGAGCGCGACAGAGTTGCTGCAAAAAATTTTGCTAAAGCAGTGAATGAAGCAGGCGTATTGAGAGTTATTTATCTTGGGGGCTTGACAAATGCACCGCAACAAGAACTATCCAAACATATGCGAAGTAGAATGGAGGTAGGTGAAATTCTAAAAAAATCAAACGCTGCTGTTACGATATTTAGAGCAGCTGTCATTTTGGGACAAGGCGGAGGATCTTTTCAAATGTTGCAATACCTTGTAGAAAGATTACCATTGATGGTATGTCCAAAATGGGTTCTGACCAAATGCCAACCCATTGCGGTTGATGACGTAGTAGAATATTTGGTGCGATCTATAGAAACGAATGAAACAATTTCCAAAACATTCGATATCGGCGGAGCGGAGATACTCACTTACTTGGATATGATGCGACGTTATGGTAATAACCTCAAAAAATCAATCAAAATTATCAT
>JACMIO010000029.1 GCA_014381105.1 bacterium
CTGTCGATACATATATGGTTCCAGGCTTGCGCCCTACCAGGCTAGGCGACCCCGGCTCAGAATCTACTAAATTTTTTTCTTTATATTAAGTATTAATTAATGCAATACTTTCGCTAGTTTCTCAAAACGCAATTTCTAGAGAACTAGTCTTCAGTCAAGAGTTTTCCAGACATCATATCATACTCATTAATGTTGTTATGTCCCATTTTTTCGACATGTTCTTCAACATCAGAACGAAATGAAAATGTAGAGCTACATTCTTTACAAATCCAAATAGACCTTAGATCATAACTTTTCATTGGGCGAGTTTAAATATAAAAACATGCAATTTAAGCAATCAGGTAAGAAGTTACATATTATTCATTCAATAGAATCTATCTAAAGTATTAAGTAGTCGAATTTAATGTAAAAAAGACCAAATATCTCACAATTCAGAGGGATTCAAGAAAAGACTATAATATGCATCAATATATCCTCATTATTAATGAGTACTACGGCCGCCATTTCCATGGATTGTAAGAGCAATAGACATCTAGAATGCACTGACTGCATGTGTAAATGTCATATACCTGGAACTATGGAGAATTTGGCAAAGAAAATTGCTAAACTTGAAAAGGAAACTCCGGGTGTCGGAGAAACACTCTAAGCCTATTTTTTATTCCCTTTTTCCTTTGAATTCTGAGCAAACAACATAAAATTCACTGCTCTTTTGTCTGCTCGCTTTTGGTTTGGATGTTGTTACTTTCATGAATATTTTCGCCGCTTCCTGCTTAACATCACCTGAGTAACTTCCATCAAAAATTTTGAAAATTGCATTTCCTCCTCGTTTCAAAAGTTTTGATGAAATTTGCAATGCAACTAACGTCAGGGATATTTGTCTTTCATGATCAAAATGCCATATCCCACTGACTTTTGGAGATAGATCTGACAATACAACATCAAAAGAAAATGGAAAGTTTTTTCGTATTTTTTCTATTGCATCCAGATCTTCAATGTTTAGTTGCATTGTGGAAACTTCAGTAATAGTTTTAGTGGGGCTGATGTCTACGCCAACAACGGTTCCAGTTGGACCAGATAGTTTCTTTGCGACTTGCAACCAACCGCCCGGAGCACAACCAATATCTAAAATAGTATCATTTGGTTCTATTAGATTATGTTTATTGTTTATCTCTAAAAGCTTGTAGGCAGATCTGCTGCGATATCCTTGGTCTTTGGCTAATTTCCTGTACTGATCCCTTAACGCGTTTTCTATCTTCAAATAAAAAGAATCACTTTCTCCGTTCCATTATTGTCGGCTCTAATTAACTTGAACACAAAACACGCCTTCATTCTAACTAATATCGTGACTATCAAGAATATTTATCCAACTTCTCTATGTTATGCAAAGTATTTCTTCATGATATTTTCGATTTTTAACTTGACAACATCTTTGTCATCTAAGACCTCAGGATGTTTTTGATTCAGATGTCTTAGTGCAAATCTAACGCTTTGGCCGCATAATTTACATTTCGCCTTGGCAAACATCTATGATATAGTACCTTTAGCGGTAATAAAACTTGCTAACTTGAATCATTTGAAATACTGAACACTATACAACCTCAAATAAAAATCATAGTTTGTTATCCTATTCCTATGGGGGGTCGTTTGTGTTCGCTGTGTTCCAGTAATTTGTGGTAGTTTAACATATCAGCATTGTCAAATGATTTTCCACAAATTTCACATTTCCACATATTTTGCCTTTCAGCAGTTTTACTTGACTGCTCTGCAGACATGTTATTATTAATGCGGTCATTGCAGATAAGGTTTTCATGGAAAACTTTGGAATGAGGTAAATGCTGAGGAATGAACCTAAAATTTATCCCAAATGCCATCAAGACTACAGTTTCAGACGCCCCGCTTTTTGTGTTAATTCACGCTAAATTCGAAAAACAAAAATTTAGGATAAAAAAAACATCTCTGAATGCCAATAACTGATGCTAATAAGAAACAGATAGCCCAACAAAGGAGGTTATTCTATAAAATATGCTTTGACTGCGGCGGTAAAAATCCTATACTTGCCTCAAGGTGCAGAAAATGTCATGGTAAAAATATGAGGCTGAAAAATAGGACACTGGGCGCCAAGAAATAACACGTCTTCTAGTTGTAGAATTCTCCGAATTTTTTTAAAAATATATAAATATTATCATGGTGAATTCTAATTATAACCATGCCGATCAGGACAGGAGAAGAGTATGTTCAGAGCTTAAGAGGACGGAAAATGAAAGTTTACCTTTTTGGTGAACTCGTAAATGAACCAGTAGATCATCCTATGATAAGACCATCAATTAACGCAGTAGCTGAAACATACGATCTTGCTGCCAAAGATCCTGAATTGGCAACGGCGGAATCCTCGCTTACAGGTAATCAAGTAAATAGATTCTTGCATGTTGTAGAAAGTGCTGAGGATCTGGTTAATCAAAATAGGATGCAAAGAAGACTAGGGCAACTTACAGGAACATGTTTTCAAAGATGTGTCGGAATGGATGCGGTGAATTCCCTATATTCAACAACATTTGAAATAGATAAAAAATTCGGAACTCCATATCATGATAGATTCAAGAAATTTGTAAAGAAAATGCAAGACGAGAATCTTTTCATTGGTGGTGCTATGACAGACGTAAAAGGCGATAGAAGTTTAAGCCCTTCACAACAGGAAGACCCAGATCTTTTTGTACATATCTCCAAAAGGGACCAAAATGGAATTTACTTATCTGGTGCAAAGGCACATCAGACTGGATGCATTAATTCACACTGGATTTTAGTAATGCCCACCATGCGATTGAAAGATGAGGATAAGCAATATGCAATCATTGGGGCGATTCCCGCAGATGCAGAAGGTATTACCTATATTTATGGCAGGCAATCCTGCGATACCCGTAGTATGGAGAGTGGTGATTTAGATGCGGGAAATTCTAAATTTTCTGGACAAGAAGCAATGATAATTTTTGACAATGCTTTCATTCCAAATGAATTAATTTTCATGGATGGCGAATTCGAATTTGCTTCTATGCTTGTTGAGAGATTTACTTGTTATCACAGGCGTAGCTATGTCTGCAAGACTGGCTTGGGTGATGTATTGATAGGTGCGGCAGCTTCAGTAGCAGATTATAATGGAATTTCGAACGCATCTCATATTAAGGATAAACTGGTCGAAATGACACACCTGAATGAAACTATCTTTGGTGCCGGTATAGCGTCATCGTACCAGGCTCATAAGACCCTATCTGGAAATTATCAAAATGATGATATGCTTGCAAATGTCTGTAAGCACAATGTAACTAGGTTTCCATACGAAATTGGTAGGCTTGCGCAGGACATAGCTGGAGGGTTGATGGTAACAATGCCATCTGAAAAGGATTTCCGCAGTCCTGAAACAGGACCACTTCTTGAAAAATACCTGAAGGGTCGAAAGGGAGTTTCCACTGAAAATAGAATGCGTATCTTGAGATTAATTGAGAATATGACACTTGGACGAAATGCTGTAGGTTATCTGACAGAATCAATGCATGGAGCAGGATCTCCTCAGGCTCAACGAATCCAAATTGCAAGACAAATGCAATTAGGGTACAAGAAAAAATTGGCCAAGGATCTAGCAGGTGTTGACGAGGGTGAATCTGCTCAAGTAGTTAACGAACAGTCTGAATACTTTGACAGAATATTTGGAACAAATACAAACTAGACTCTAGTATCATTCAGCAAACGGAAAAAATTATTAATTCTATCTATGTTGTAAATGTCTCGTTCTATCGGAACGTTAATTATGTAGTAGAATAGGATATGAAAAACAACTATCATGAACGACGCTGAATTTAAAGACCTTGTAAAAATTTGGCCCGATTTTCCTACAAATGGAATTTCGTTCAAGGACGTAAACCCACTCATAAGATCTTCTGAATCCCTCAATTATCTTCACAAAAGGTTATTTGATATCTGCAACAGTCTTGAAATAAGTAAGATTGCAGCAATTGAAGCCCGTGGATTCTTTGTAGGTTCCCTTCTTGCATTAAGCTTGAATAAGGGTTTGGTCTTAATTAGAAAGGAAGGAAAATTACCGGGCCCAACAATAAAGGAATCATACACCATAGAATATGGAACTCGGGTCATGGAAATTCAAGAAGACGCAATTTTGAATGGAGAAAAAATTTTGATTGCAGATGACTTACTTGCAACTGGAGGCACAGCACTGGCAGCAGCATCGCTTGTCGAAAAATTAGGAGCAATAGTAGTTGGGTTTGTATTTATCATTAGTCTAAATTATCTAGAGGGTCCGAATAAATTAAAAGATCAAGGTTACAAGGTTAATAGTATTTTGGAGTTTGAATGATTTGAAGGAACATCAAGCTGAAATTGGTATTATAGGTGGTACGGGTATCTATGATCCGGAATTACTAACAAATGCAGAATCAATAAAGATTTTTACACCGTATGGGAAGACCTCGGATCTAGTAACTATAGGCCAATACAAAGGTCGCTCTGTTGCGTTTATTCCTCGTCATGGTAAGGGACATACGATACCTCCGCACAAGGTAAACAGTAGAGCGAACATATGGGCTCTAAATTCATTAGGCGTTTCAAGAATCATTGCACCATCAGCCGTTGGAAGTCTTCAAGAAAAGTACAGACCTGGCGACATTGTATTACCAAATCAATTTGTAGACTTTACTAAAAAAAGAGAGTATACATTTTATGATGAAGGACAGGTATGCCATGTTTCATGTGCTGACCCTTTTTGTAATGATCTGAGAGATATATTTCTAAAAACTAGTAAAGAATTGAAATACGATGTGCACGAAGGTTCTACTTACATCTGTATAGAATGCCCGCGTTTTTCAACCCGAGCGGAATCAAAATTTTTTAAAGATGTTTTGCATGGCGACATTATTGGTATGACCCTCGTGCCAGAATGTGTCCTTGCAAGAGAGATGCAAATTTGCTACATCTCAATTGCTACTATCACTGATTATGATGTTTGGTACGAAAATCCAGTTTCGTCCAAGGAAATATTGGAAGTATTGGCCAAAAATGCCGTAAAGATAAAGGAATTGCTTGGCGCGCTTATTGCTGCTATTCCTGAAACAAGAAATAGGTGCAAATGTAAAAGTGCATTAAGTGACGCTATGGTTTGATTTGACTTTTGGTAGTAGGGTCGATAAGAATAACTTCTCCTTCAACAAGTTTCCTCTGCAATACCAGCTGGAAGTCTTCAGTGTCATAGCCAAATTCTTCAAGTTTGGAAAGAGTTTTTTTTGTCAAGTTTAAGCTGATATTATGTCCTCCAATCCTCCCAAAAGCAATAGCGTTGAACTTTAATTTTGTGTCCTTTACGATAAAGTAACCTCTTAATTTGCTTGCAAACTGTCCACCCTGAGCTTTTTCTACGTATATTTCGGGATCATCAGATGAGAAAGTATCACGAATCACTTTGGATTTTCCTCATTTGTTATTTCGATACTTCTGTTTATGTTCTTGGAAACTAGAAAACTCCACCAGTTGTCATCTACTATATTGTAATCAATTACATTAACATTAATCGTCGTTTCGTCATCGGTATCTATGAATGAAAAGTTTCCATTTTTTATTAATTTCCATCTTTCCTTTCCATTTCTATTTCTATTTATTGCTATACCCCACTCTTGATCCTCCGGAATAGAAGGCATACCAATGTAGTCTACAATCTCTAGGATGCCTAATCTTTTTTCTTCACAGAAGAGTTTCTTGTTTATTACATTTCTCCAGATATCAACAGCTCCTATCGTTCTGTTGTTTTCATTGATGTTAATGACCCCAAAATAGACCACCTTGTTTTCTGGAACGGTTGACATTAGACAAATTATTAGTTCTAATTGCCATATTTAGTCCTTGCAGATTCATACATTCTTTCTATAGAAGAAGCAAGACTATCGACCTCAACATTTTTTTTGAATGCTATACCCATCTTTAGACAATGCCGACGATATGCGTTTATGACCGAAAATTTTGGATGGAATGTTTGATACATGCCAGATAGTTCTAAAATCAGTCCTTTTTCAACTAGACCATTTAGCAAATCCCCTGTCTCATTGAGGGGAAAATTTAGGTCATCTGAAATCTTTTCTAATGGAGTCTTGGCATTTTTTATCAAGTACAGGAAAATCTGCGCCTCTAAATCGGAGAGGTTAATTTTCGATATTAGGGAATCCTTGATATTTTCCAATTGGTATCAAATCAATACAATTGATTAATGAATGTGTCCTATTTACGTTATCAATATGAAAAAAATAGAGTTTACAATGAATCCAGTTTCAGAATCTAACCATCTGAAGATTATTTTTTTGACAGAATTTGTTAAAATGTAAATATTTCTTTATATTTCTGATGTCTTTTCTTGATGTCCTCTGCCTTTACGCTGACAAGTCTCTGAATTCCATAATCCTCTATTGTGAAAGAACCCATAATGTTCCCGTATATCATTGCATTCTTCAATGTCATAGTACCCCATTTTTCTTGCTGCGATAAGTATCCCATAAATGCGCCACCAAATGAATCTCCTGCCCCCGTAGGATCCTTTATTATTTCTGTAGGAAATGCTGGAAGAGGATAGAATTCATTGTTATGAAAAAGAAGAGATCCATTTTCTCCCTTATTTATTACTGCAAAAGATGGTCCATTGGATACTAGCAATCGAGCACATTTTAAAGTGCTGGTCTCTTTGAACAGTAATTTGGCTTCTGATTCATTTAACATTATTCCATCTACTTTATTTATTAGCTTCATCACATCGTCTCTCTTATTGATAATCCAAAAATCCATCGTATCACAAATTACCAACTTTGGACCTGAAAATAACTTTAGTATATTCATATTTTGCACTGGGTCATTATTTGCAAGATAAACGAACTCAGAATCAATATATTCTTCTGGTACTGTAGATTGGTAATTCGCAATTACATTTAGTTCAGTCTTGTTAGTAGTTCTCTTTGCTAGATCATAATCAAAAGAGGAATCATAATGAAAAGTATTTTCGGTTTGATTGATGGTCAAACCTCTGATATCAAGACGGTCCTTTAAAAGTTGTAAATACGACTCTGGAAAATCATGGCCTACTATCCCGATTAATGAAGTGGGAGTATAATTCGAAGCTGAAATTGAGGCAAAGGTGGCGGTGCCGCCCAACGTTCTTTCAACTGTGTGAAATGGTGTCCGCGTTGTATCTAATGCAACAGTTCCGAATATTGTTAGCATGTTGTTCGATTGATAACAACAATAAATAAGTGTTCAACGTTATTTTGAATATTGGTAGAGACAAGACATGACAAAATAGTAATTGGATTTTCTGGAGCATCGGGCATTATTTACGGAATAAGACTGCTTGAAATTTTGAATTCAATCAATATCCAAACATACCTCATAATCAGTGAATGGGCAAAAAAAAATATAGAAATTGAAACCGATAAAACTTTAGAATATGTGAAATCCCTCTCTTCTGTGAATTACGATAATTTCAGATTGGACGCGTCCGTGTCAAGTGGTTCTTTCCTTCATGATGGAATGGTCATAGTACCTTGCAGCATGAAATCGCTGTCAAGCATTGCAAATGGCTACGATGATACCCTTATTTCACGCGCCGCATCTGTTACCTTAAAAGAGTCACGAAAACTAATCATAGTTCCAAGGGAAACTCCACTTTCAAGAATTCATCTTGAAAATATGGTAAAGTTACAGGAGGCTGGTGCAATTATTCTTCCTGCCATGCCAGGATTCTATCACAAACCCTCGACGATAGAAGAAATAATCGATCACTTGGTTGGCAAGATTCTTGATCAACTAAATATAAAACATGACCTATTTAAAAGATGGAAGGATCAATAAAATAATTGAGTTATATTTGCAACTTAAAAGTCCAATTGGTTTTGCACAATAAAGAATCTAATGGAGATTAGGAATAATTGCAGGACAAAAAAACGTTTGTTAGATTTAATAGTAACGTGGGTAGATAAATCTAATTTTCCCAGAGTTGTAATTTTTCAATTTTTGATCTCCTTTTTGCTTGATAAAGCATCTCATAGACCGTCTTGTGAGATCTTCCGTTAATTAGTAACATTACTGCATCGGTGGCAAGCTTCGTTTCCTCATAGTTGCCAATCAATCCTATTATGTGTCCATATACTGAAATAAACGTGTTAGTTAGCTCTTCAAGATTTTTTCTTGCCTTGCCCTTCTCACCTATGATTCTGCCTTTTATACGATTAGTAGAATTACTTGAACTTGTAAAATTACGAAGATCCAATATTTGAATCAGGGTTTCTTCATTCAAAATTCTAAATGCCCTTTCTGGAGAAAAACCGCTTGAAATTGCACTGATTATATCCCTTGCCTTTAATGCTCCATATTGATCGAAATTCTTAGATGTTGAGGTAATTGTTATTTCTCCCGTCTCACTTTCAATTTCAATGTTTACATTACATTTTTTACAAATTTCATTTTTTGTTTTTCCTTTATTTCCAATAACTACCGAAATTCGGTCTTCCGGAATATGTATTGATAAACTTAGATGATCATTATCATTTTTGTTCAATAGGAAACCCTCGTTAGAGATTCAATACTTTATTATTTATTTATTGTTTGACTTTTGACGGTCAGTATGACTGTCTGAATCTATATATCATCAGAAATGGAACATCTGAAAAATACTTAACACTTGATCTCTTTGCAAGATTCAATTCAATCGCCTTCTCCACTGCAGCTTTTCCGGCCAAGTTTGAAATGGACGATTTTTTTAAATACGATTCTATTTCGCTTTCGTCTGCTACCTTGTCCATCCAGTAATTCTTTTTTATATCAATGGTAATATCGCCATGTTGAATTTGCTTATCTATTAACGAAAGATCACATACATTTACCATGAGTGAATTCTGATATCTGATAGTTCTTAATGCGTACCTCGATGTCTGGTTCCTAGAGGTGTCA